>JAQXNR010000104.1 GCA_029098105.1 Lachnospiraceae bacterium | reverse complement strand
CGAAGACGGTAGCGGCCAAAATTTTTTACATGAGTTTCATAATGGGTCACAATGTCCCGAATCGTAGAAAGAATCTCAGGAATCCGGTCCTGGTATTCCTCCGGTACGTTGTAGTAATATAAGAAAGCCCGGTAACCAAATTGGTTTAACTTGTAACAGAGCTGGTGTAACAGTTCCGGACCGCCGGTAGCTACTGCGGCAGGACTGGCAATATAAATGGACTTCATAAAAACGTTCCTCCTCCCATATGGGTTTTCTCTTTAATTCTATTATAGCGGTAAAAAAAGGATTCACAACCGCTTTTTTCTTTTTTTGGATTTGGAAGGATTCATGAAAATGATTATGGATATTGTCGGAGCATTCTAGCACATTCCCTATGGTATTAACCATTGGAATGTGCTATACTATTTTTAATTATGAGTAGCGTTTGGGAGAGCAGGAAGGAGGTTTTGTATGGGTTTAAAATTCACAAAAATGCACGGGTGTGGCAATGATTATGTATATGTAAATATGTTTCAGGAGAAGGTAGAACATCCCGATGCGGTTTCTCAGTTTGTCAGCGACCGTCACATGGGAATTGGGGCTGATGGATTGATACTGATTTGCCCTTCTGAAAAAGCAGATTTTGCTATGAAGATGTACAATGCAGATGGATCTGAAGGGGCTATGTGTGGCAACGGTGTGCGTTGTATTGCAAAATATGTGTACGAGTATGGTTTGACGCAGGAAAAGACAATTTCGCTGGAGACCAAGGCGGGAATCAAGTATCTGGACCTTACTGTACAGGAGGGGAAGGTGACCAGTGTTAAAGTCAACATGGGACATCCGATTCTTAAAGCGGAAGCGATTCCGGTCTGCTCCCAAAATGAGCAGGTGATTGATGAACCGATTCTGGTAGATGGAAAGGAGTACCGCATGACTGCAGTGTCTATGGGGAATCCCCATGCAGTGGTTTTTGTGGAGGATACAGACAGTCTGAACCTAATGGAACTGGGACCAAAGTTTGAGCATCACGAACGATTCCCGGACCGGGTCAATACGGAATTTGTTCAGGTGATAGACCGGCACAATGTAAATATGCGGGTGTGGGAACGGGGGTCAGGTGAGACCCTTGCCTGTGGAACGGGAACCTGTGCAACGGCAGTTGCCTGTGTGCTGAATGGTGTTACGGAGAATGAAATAACGGTACACCTGAAGGGTGGCGACATTCACATTCAGTATGACCAGACGGAAGACATTGTATGGATGACAGGACCGGCTACGGTTGTGTTTGATGGTGAAATTGAACTTCCGGAAGGAATTTGTTAGAATAGCAGCACAGTGATAACAATGTATGCAGATGACAGTAACGAGTATAGACGGAATGGTTGGAGGCGTTGATTATGAGATTGAGTGAATTGCTGAAGGATATTACATATACCTGCTTGCAGGGAGATGAGAATCAGGAGATTACACAACTTTTGATGGATTCCCGCAAGGCTTGTGAGGGCGGTGTTTATGTTTGTATTGTAGGTGCTGTCCGGGACGGACATGATTTTGCAAGAGATGTGGTAGAACAAGGGGTAAAAGCCCTGATTGTGGAACATCCGGTTTCTGTGCCGAAGGACATCACAGTGATTCAGGTGGAGAATACCCGGTATGCTCTGGCGTGTATGTCCGCAGCGTATTTTGGATATCCGGACAGAGAGTTGATTACAATTGGAATTACCGGAACAAAGGGTAAGACGACAACGACCTATATGGTAAAGGCAATTCTGGAAAATGCAGGATTTAAGACGGGATTGATTGGAACCATCGAAACAATTATTGGGGATGAGAAGATTCCGGCCAGCCACACTACGCCGGAGTCCTATGTAGTACAGGAGACATTCCGTAAAATGGTAGATGCGGGATGTAAATGTGTTGTTATGGAAGTCTCTTCTCAGGGGCTGATGTTGCACAGAGTCAGTGGATTTACTTTCAATTATGGCATCTTTACGAATCTGGAGCCAGACCACATTGGTCCGAATGAGCATAAAGATTTTGAGGATTATGCTGCCTGTAAGGCAAAATTGTTCCGCCAGTGTGAGGTGGGAATCTTCAACCAGGACAGTGAACATCTGAGTAAAGTGCTGGAGGGGCACACCTGTCAGGTAGAAACTTATGGATTTGGCGAGGGAGCAGACTTGCGGGCAAGCAATGTAGAACTGGTAGACAAAGGTGGAAAATTAGGAGTTTCCTATCATGTAAGCGGACTTCTGGATATGGATGCTCAGGTGGACATTCCAGGTAAGTTCAGTGTTTATAATTCCATGACAGCCATTGCAATATGCCGTCATTTTGGTGTAAGCACAGAAGATATACAAAAAGCGCTGGTGGATATTAAGGTTAAGGGAAGAGTGGAACTGGTTCCTATTTCCAAGCGGTTTACGCTGATGATTGACTATGCCCACAATGCAATGAGTTTGAAGAGCCTTTTGACAACGCTGCGGGAATACCAGCCAAAGCGTCTTGTCTGTCTGTTTGGCTGTGGTGGAAATCGCTCCCGGGATAGAAGGTTTGAGATGGGTGAGGTGTCTGCGAAACTTGCTGATTTGACGATTGTGACTTCTGACAATCCAAGAAACGAGGAGCCGGAGAAGATTATAGAGGATATTCTCGTGGGAGTGCAAAGAGGGGGAGGTACTTATGTGACCATACCGGACCGTCAGGATGCCATCCGTTATGCCATTGAGCAGGCTCAGGAAGGGGATGTGATTGTTCTGGCAGGCAAGGGACACGAAGATTATCAGGAGATTAAAGGTCAGAAATACCACATGGACGAAAGAGAACTGATTGCAAATGTAGTAAAGGATGGTAACTATTTGAAGGAATAGCATGGGAAATAAAAATGCTAGGTAATTGCGAAACATTTCGCAATCACCTAAATAAAAATGCAGGGAAAGGGAG
The DNA here is from genome assembly GCA_029098105.1 of Lachnospiraceae bacterium. GTDB lineage: Bacteria > Bacillota > Clostridia > Lachnospirales > Lachnospiraceae > NC2004. Next base: position 15,800 of record JAQXNR010000104.1, on the reverse strand, counting down.
AAGCAAATGCTGTTTGATGCAAATGTTGGAATGAACGATGTACTAAATCAGATTATATGGATGAGTTCCGTTTCAGACATAATGGATACACTGATTGCCACCGGAGTGGGAGCGGTTATTTTCGTAGTCCTGTTCGGTGTGGTACAGTGCTTTTTTGGCTATAAAGTATTCCGCTTTGAATTGGGAGTGCTGGGGGCAGCAGGTCTTGGACTGGCAACTTATATGGGATGTCGTTTTCTGCTTCACTATTCCGGTGGTAAATTAATTGCATGGACTGCCTTTGCGGCATTTATGGGAGCAGGGATGCTCTTTACCGTGTCAGCGATTATTGTATTTCTCACAACCCTGGTGGGAACCACAATTGCTTTGGTGCTGGGGAGTACCGCCAACGGCTGGGACATGTTGCCCCAGGTAATTTTGGTACTTGCTTTGGGCGCAGCTGTGATTTCTGTTATTTTTTACCGCCATGTCATTATAATTGGCAATGTTATAATTGGGGCGGGGATGATTGGGTTGATTATAAACAGTTTGTTTGAATCAGCACTGATGGGAACGGTCATTGGAGTGCTGTTTGGAATCTGTGGTCTGGTAACCCAGTATTGGATGTATATTTCAGGAAATCGCAAACGACGGGAGCGGGAGCAGGAAGAAGAGGTAGCGGAATTGGCAAAGCAGACCCGGGTGGTGGACGATACCATTACAGGGGTACCGCAAGTGGAGAGTACCGACATCAATTATGCAGAATTGTTTCCTTCCCAGCAGGAGGTAGAGCAGAAACTAATTCTTCAGGATGTGGGACTGAAACCCCGGGAAATAGAGGAACAGGTGGAACGGACAAGAGAAGCGGTACATACAGCAACATCGACGGTAACAGCAATGGAGACGGCAGCGGTTTCCGAAACAGGTACCATTTCTGCGGGGGAACTGCGCAGTAAGATGAAACGTTTGTAACAGAAACGGTGTAATCTTGCAATGTCATAGGGAATGTGCTAGAATTAGGCGTATTTTTAATATTATTGCAGCATAGGCTGTGATAAAAAGGAGGATTTATATATGAGTACAAGTGGTGCAATTGGTTTGTTAATTGGTCTGGGATTTGCTGTTGTGCTGATTGCGGGAATTATAGGGGTGGCATATTATGTGTTATTTTCCTACCCGCTGTATCAGCTGGCATGTCGTGCAGGAATGGAAAATGCGTGGCTGGCGTGGATTCCCGTTGCTCGGATGTATGTATTATGTATGTTGTCTCAGGATGATTTTGTGCTGTTTGGACAGTGGAAGTTTCCGGAACGTTCGTATGGGTTCGTTGCCTATGTTGTTATGTGGGTTTTATACTTGTTTATTGGAGGAGTTCCGATTATTGGTGGACTTTTGAAAGTTCTGTGTAGCGTAGCCATAATTATTCTCGTATGGCGTATGAGTTATGATTTTATTCGTACATATGGCAACTCCGGTTCTAGTACAGAGATTATGGTGTTGTCTATATTCTGTGCGATTTTTGGAATTGTATTGCTGGTTGTGCTGTGGATATATCGGAACAACGAGCCTAATGTGGTTGTGGATACCACTTATGACAATTACAATAATATGCAGTAAATTTAATATTTTTCTGCGTAATCCGTCCCGGTTTCTGTCTGCATTGCCAGCACATAGGAATCGGGATTTTTTTTCATTTCCAGCAAAGTGTGAAATGCCATCAGCACCATCCGCTCCGGATTGGATTGCATGTCGTATTCGCCCCGGTCCATGTGGCTTTTGAAATGATCAATCTGCCATACAAGTACATCAATGACGGTATAGCCGCATATCTCGGTTTCTCCGAGAAAGTCTCCATGCCGCGCATAGTATTCTACTTCCCGGTAAATGTCTTTTTGCTGTTGCAGACTATGCCAGAAATTTTCGAAAAAGGTTTCGTCTTCCTGTCCATAGTGACAGAGCATGCGAACCCAGTTGTATAACTCGTAGTCCATGAAATCCCTCCCTGTATTGTTTTACAAATTATAGCATGATATAATGGAGCCATTCAATATATAATGTTAGTTTGCAGGTGCAAAAGTACATTATTTTGGCAAGGAGAAACAGTATGAGAATTTTTCATTTGTCCGATCTTCATATCGGGCTTCGTTTATATAATTATGATTTGCGGCAGGAACAGCAGGACTTGTTGCGTCAGGTGGTGGAGCAGGCGCAGCGGTATTGTCCGGACGTAGTGGTGATTGCCGGGGACATTTATGACAAGTCAGTTCCTTCTGCAGAAGCGGTACAGTTGTTGAACACATTTTTGACGGATTTATATGACAATGTACCGAACCTTACGATAATGCTGGTGAGTGGAAATCACGATTCGGCACAGCGGATTGATTGCTTCCGTTCTCTGCTGGCAAGGCAGCGGATTCATCTGGTAGGGATGCCGCCCCGTACTCCCGAAGAATATATTCAAAAGGTTGTAGTGCAAGATGAATTTGGGGTGGTGAACTTCTATTTGCTTCCTTTTGTAAAGCCTTTCATGGTTCGGGGTGTATTTGCGGATACGGATATGGACGGGCAGGAGGAAAGAGAACTGGGAGGAATGAGTTACAATGAAGCACTGCACCGGCTTATGGAAAGGGAAGAGATGAATCTAAATCAACGTAATATTTTAGTTAGTCATCAATTTTATGTTCCGGCAGGAGCGAAACCGGAAGACGTTCAGCGCATGGATTCGGAAGTGTTGACGGTGGGAAATGTGGATGCGGTAGGAGCAGATTTGCTACTTCCTTTTGATTATGCAGCGCTGGGTCATATACATAAGCCCATGAAGGTGGAGAAGGATTGTTGGCGTTACTGTGGTACTCCTATGCCCTATTCTCTCAGTGAAGCGGGGCAGGAGAAGGGAATTGTTATGGTAGATGTGAAAAAGAAGGGAGAACCACTGGAAATTACTACTATTCCTTTAACGCCCAGACGCACAGTGCAAAAACTTAAGGGAACGTTAGAGCAACTATTGAAAACGCCCTCCGACAATTATGTCAGCCTGACGCTCACGGACAAGGAGGATTGGAACCCGGTGGATATGCAGGAGAAACTACATCTCGCCTTCCCTCATTTATTGGAGATTACAAGGGAAGTCAGATTCCGTGGAACGCCGGGAGAGGAATTCTTGGAGGAGATAGGGGAACCGGAACCCTATGCCCTCTTCTGTGAATTTTGTCCGGATATGAGTGAGGAGGACAAGGTGCTGATTCAGGATGTAATTAACAAGGTAAGGGAGGAAAACTTATGAAACCGCTGTATTTGAAAATGCAGGCATTCGGTTCCTATGGATCCGAAACCGAAATTGATTTCACAAAATCCTCTGAAAACCTGTTCTTGATTACCGGGGATACAGGGGCTGGAAAATCCACTATATTTGACGCCATTGCCTTTGCACTTTACGGGGAGGCAAGTGGCAGCCAGTGTAAAAAAGAAGGAGTCATGTTGCAAAGCCAGTTTGCTACTTATGATGTGTGTCCCCGTGTGCAGTTTACGTTTGCATATTCTGCCCATGACGGCAGTGAAATTTATACCGTAATCCGGATTCCCAAACATTTTCGAAAGGCAAAACGCAAGAGCAAAAGTGGTCGTGATTATATAGAGGAAAATGGTTCTCTGGAATTAATCTTGCCGGATGGAACTAGTTATGGGGAACGGGATGTGCAAAAAAAGATAGAATCCATTGTGGGGTTGACAAAACCGCAGTTTATGCAGGTGGCGATGATTGCTCAGGGAGAGTTTATGGAACTTTTGCGGGCAGATACGAAAAGTAAAGTAGAAATTTTTCGAAAACTCTTTCATACGGATATATACGAGAATATAAAAGAGGAGTTGAAAAAAAGAAAAGAGGAAAAGGACAAAGGGGCTGCAAGGCTGAGAACAGAATGTCTTACTGAGATAGGGCATGTGAGATGCCCAAAAGAATATGAAAAATATGAAGAATTTACAGAATGTCAGTCGGGACTTTCCAAATCCTTTGCCAGATTTGATGAATATATTGTAATGCTGGGAGAACTGTGTGATGAAAATGAAGGGCAGGCAGAATGGCTCCAAAAGGAATGGGAGAAGAAAAATCATGCATGGGAGAACATAAACGGGAAAGTACAGACTGCTCAGGCGTTGGAGCAGGCTTACAACCAGCAGCAGGAAGCACTTGAAAAACTTGAGGAATGCCGTAAAAGACAGGAGGAGATGCAATCTCTGAAAAAATGGTATCAGCAGGTGACAGAGGCTTTTGACATGGAACCATACTGGGACACTCTGACAGAAGCCCAGGTGCGGCTGCAAAAGACAAAAGAGGCATGGGAAAAGCAGCGGGAGATGCTTCCCGGGTTACAGGAGAAGAGAAGTTTCAGCGAGAAGGCTTTTTTACAGGTGGAGCCAGTGTACCAGAAAGCACAACAGGAAATGGCAGCACTGCAGGAGCAGATGAAGCAGTTGGAACAACAGGTGAATCAGGTTCGGGAAGAAAATAGGGAACTGCACAGAAGCATTCAGCAGCAGAAAACCAGTGAACAGGATTATGTTTCGGTGCGGCAGCAGTTAGTGGAGAAAGAGAAAATCTATTTTTCCCTATATGAGGATTTTCTGGACGGACAGGCAGGAATTCTTGCTGGGAAATTGCGGGAGGGAGAACCTTGTCCGGTATGTGGTTCCCGGGTTCATCCTGCAAAGTTTTCTTTGCCTTTGGAAGCAGAACGAGCACTGCCAACTCAGGATGAGGTGGAACAGGCACGCCGACAGAAAGAGAAACTGGCAGCAGAATGTGAGGAGCGGGCGGTGGCAGCGAAGGAAGCCCAGACGCTGGTGAATCAGGGATTGGAGCATCTTCAAAAAGTGGGAAGTAAAATTCTTAAGACGTTGACAAAAGAAACAGTTCCTGCTCTGAAACTAGAAACAGCCGATGAGTTTACGGAAAATGTGGAGCAGATTTTTAAAAGGTATAAAGAAGAAAAACAACAAAATGCAGAGCAGACTTTTGCTGATGTAGAGAGGGATTACCAGAAGTGTTTTGGACAGTGGCAGGAGTTGCAAAAGGAATGCAGACGAGGGGAGACATTACTGGAGCAGTATGAAAAACAGTACCGGGAAAGCGAAAGTAATCTGGAAAAGAGAAGACAGGTGTGGGAAGAACGGCTTGCCCGGTCCATTCTGACCCAGGAGGAAATAAAGGAGATTCTTAGAACGAGCAGCAAAGAGGAGAAGGAAAAAGCGGGGCGGGAACTGGAGCAATATGAACGGGAACGGACCCAGTCCCAGGCTGCACTGGAAACGGCGCAGAGAGTAATTCAAAGCCATAAGCGCCCGGATTTAAAACGACTTTTGTTGGAGAAAGAGGAGACGGGACAACAGTTGAAGGAATTGGCAGAGAAGCGGGAGAGTACCCTTCTTCTTGCCAATGGCAACCGGGAGGCATATAAGCGGCTGGTGGAAAAAGACCGTCTTCGAAACCGGATATGCCGGGAGCAGGAACGTGTGACGCGGCTATATCAGGTTGCCAGCGGACAGGTGAGCGGGCAGCACAAGATGGATTTGGAAACCTATGTGCAGCGTCGCTATTTGCAGCATGTTCTGGTGGCAGCAAACCGCCGGTTTGAGCGGATGACTGCCGGGCAGTTCCGGCTGGCATTAAAGAACATAGAAGATGCGGGAAATGCCAGAAATGAGGGACTGGATTTGATGGTGTATTCCCTTGTGACAGGAAAGTACCGGGAAGTGCGTACTTTGTCCGGGGGAGAATCCTTTATGGCGGCATTGTCCCTCGCACTGGGTATGACAGATGAGATTCAACTGAGCAGCGGTGCGATTCACCTGGACATGATGTTTATTGACGAGGGCTTTGGCTCTTTGGATGAACACTCTCGAAATCAGGCAATCCGCATATTAAAAGAATTGGCGGGAGGAGAGCGCCTAATTGGAATAATTTCTCATGTGACAGAGTTGAAAGGGGCGATTGACAATAAATTGGTAGTTACCAAAGGGACAGAGGGAAGCAAGGTAAGATGGGAGGAATAATTTATTGACGATATTCGACGCTTTGAGTATAATGAAAAGCGGTGATTTAGTATAATTAAATAAGAAGGAATAAGTTATGAAAAGACAGAATAGAATTATGGGGCAGTTGTGCATCATACTTGTGTTTATGCTGATTGTCATCCAGTTCCCGATAGATGCGATGGGAATCGGGGTGAGAACGTCCTCTGGTGAACAGACGTCCACAGAAAATTCCCAGGTGGCAACAGAAGCGCAGAATACAGCGGCACCTTCCACGACGACGCAAGCAGCGAAAACGGCGAAGCAGAAAATTCGTGTCAAACGCTTAAAGAAGGTGACTGGTGTGAAATTGACGAGATATTCTACCAGTACCGTGAAACTCACATGGAATAAGAGAAAAAATGCGAAATATTACCGGATTTATTATTCCAAAAAGAAAAATGGCAAATACCGCTGCGCCGGCGTTACTAAGAAGACGCATTGCCTTGTGAAAAAACTGAAAAACAATACAACCTATTATTTTTACGTTCAGACATGTAAGAAAAAGAAAGAAACTGCGGCGGATAGCAAGCCATCTAATAAAGTACATATAAAAACAAAAACCTTCAGCCGTAAAACAATATTTGCAGGGGACTCCATTACAGAAGGGATTGGTTACGGGAAGTGTTTTTCCCAAATGCGAATCGGGGGCCGGAAAAAAACAGTTGCTTACCGGGGACTGAACACGATTACATATCACACGCAAAGAGTATTTAATGGAAAAACAGGGTTGCAGAAGTTGATTGCAGAAAAACCCTACCGGGTATATATGATGCTGGGATTAAATGAAATCCATTACCGCCGCTCGAAAGATATCATTGCAGAATATAAAAGTTTAATACGGGATTTGCAAAAGGCATGTCCGAATACTGATATTGTTTTGTGCGCCGTGTCTCCGGTTACAAAGTCGGAGCGGGCAAAACGTACTGGATTTAAACAGATACCCAAGTTTAACCAACAGTTAAAACAAATGGCAAAAGAAACGGGAACGACGTATTTTGACTATACAGCATTTCTGAAAGATTCCAGTGGATGCTTGAAATCCCAATATGCGGCAGCAGATGGATACCACTGGCAACCGGGTGCATATTTGAAATTTGCAAAGGTTGTGGAAAAATTTGACAAGTCTTTAGATGAATAACAATATTAATGAACAAAAAGAAAAGAGAGGTAAAGGAATATGAAATTTAGATGGAAACAGTTTTCCTGCTTTGTACTTGCAGTTGCACTTCTGGTAAGTGCGTTTTCACAGATTCCCGTTAAAGCCGGCAGTACGGTCAGTTGCAAAAGCCTTTGTAATACGGCTCTGAAAGCAACGGGAAACAGTTCAAAATTAAAGTATATGTCTTCCAGTTCATCCGATTTTGGTGCGCTTTCCTATTCGGACCGGAAGAAAGTAAAAAGCATTCAGTACGTTTTTGACACAAAAGAGGTTTACAGTCTTTGTGTTATGGAGGCTTCTAATACTTCTGATGCCAAGGCATTAGCAAGTGTGTTAAAAAATTATAAAAAGCGTAATTGTAAAAGCGATTATTTGAGTGATTATTCTTCAACAGAAAAAAAGGTATTTAAAAATGCAGTCTATGGGAGAAAAGGAAATTATGTCTGGTATATTTCCATGTCTTCTGACAAAAGCAAAAATAAAAAGGGTCAGACCGCACTTAAGAAAAAACTGTAAAAGGAGTTTTCGCCATGGTTTTTAGCAGTTTTGCGTTTTTGTTCCGTTTTCTTCCTCTGGTACTGCTTGCATATTATGTTTTACCACGAAAATGCCATAATCTGGTATTGTTTATAAGCAGTTTGGTTTTCTATGCATGGGGAGAACCGGTTTATGTTGTTCTGATTCTTCTTTCCACAGTGGTAGATTACTGTGCAGGAAGGGCAGTGGCCTACTGCAAAGAAAAGCATTATATCAAATGGACGGTTGTCCCTGTTGTGTGCTCTGCTGTAATCAATTTGGCACTGCTGGGATTTTTCAAATATGGAGATTTCTTTCTGCAGATTGTTGGGCGGTTGACGGGAGTGGAATTTTCCGGCCTGAATCTCGCACTACCGATAGGAATTTCTTTTTATACGTTTCAAACCATGTCCTACACCATTGATGTATACCGGGGCGATGCACCGGTTCAAAAGAATTTTATTACTTTTGGTACCTATGTTTCTCTCTTTCCCCAGTTAATTGCAGGACCGATTATTCGCTATAAAACGGTGGCAGACCAGTTAAAGGAACGCCGGGAATCTCTGGATGGTTTTTGCAAAGGAATCCTCCGGTTTATGATTGGGCTTGGGAAAAAAGTTTTGATTGCAAATCAGATTGGTGTTCTCTGGGAGGAAATTTCCGGAATGGATGCCGCAGATTTGACAACAGCAACTGCGTGGCTCGGCATATTGGCATTTACTTTACAGATTTATTTTGATTTTTCCGGGTATTCCGACATGGCAATTGGGTTGGGAGCCATGTTTGGTTTTTCTTTTCCGGAAAACTTTAATTACCCATACCAATCCAGGAGCATTACAGAATTTTGGCGACGCTGGCATATTTCCCTCGGAACCTGGTTTAAGGAATATGTATATATTCCCCTTGGCGGAAACCGCAAAGGTCAGGGCAGACAATTTGTAAATATTGCGATTGTCTGGCTGTTGACCGGACTATGGCATGGGGCGTATTTTAATTTCGTGTTATGGGGCATCTATTATGGCATATTGCTCGTAATTGAGAAATGGCTTTGGAAACCTGTGCTGGAAAAACTTCCGGCTCTGGTCCAGCATTTGTATACGCTGGTGTTTGTCATGATCGGATGGAGTTTGTTTTCCTGGCAGGACATGGCAGACGGTGCCGGTTATTTAAAGGCCATGTTTTTTCAGGCCGGTTCCGGACTTGGCAACCAGCAGACGATATATTTCTTACTGTCGAATCTTGTGCTTCTTTTAGTTGCAATGATTGGTTCCCTGTCCTGGATGAAACAACTGGTTGGTTGCCGTTGGTTTCCCGAGGGAACGGTTCGAAGGGAGATTGCCAGCGCAGTCTTTGTAGTTGTGTTATTTGTTGCCTGTGTGGCAATGCTTGTGAATTCATCCTATAATCCATTTTTGTATTTTCGGTTTTAGCAGGAGGAGATTGGTTCATGAAAAAAATAAAGATGGGAATTGTCGTAGTGTTCTGTCTGATGTTATTCGGAGGTTCTCTGGCAACCCTGCTTTTACCCCGGAAGGAATATTCTGTGGTGGAAAATCGGGAATTGGCACAGAAACCGGCGTTCACAAAAAAAGATTTTTTAGATGGAAGTTACCAGTCCCAATATGAAACCTATTTAAGCGACCAGTTGTGTTTTCGGGACCAATGGGTGGATTTGGCTGTAAATTTGGAATTATTTTTAGGTAAAAAAGATATTAATGGAGTCTATTTGGGAAAGGAAGGGTATTTGCTGGAAAAAAATGAAAAGACAGAATTTGATGATGGGCAAGTACAGGAAAATATAGAGTCCCTTTCCACATTTTTAAATGATGCAGTAGAAGTCTATGGGGAGAACCATGTGAGTTGTATCATGATTCCGTCCAAGGCTGAGGTAATGACAAACAGATTGCCTTCCTTTGCAACTCCTCTCTGCCAGGATGCGGTGTTAGTATCACTGCAGCAAGAACTTTCTGCACCGGAAATCCTTTTGGATGTGTGTGAGGAATTAAAAAAACATCAGGAAGAATACATATACTATCGCACGGACCATCACTGGACAACGCTCGGCGCCTATTATGCTTATGCAAAATGGGCAGAAGAAACGGGGCAGGCGTCGGCGTTTGCCTTGGAGCACTACCGCAGAGAAGAGGTTTTTAATGATTTTTATGGCACGACCTATAATAAGGTTCATGTTAAAGTGCCAATGGATTGTGTAGAATTGTTTCACAATTCCGGAGAAAAAGGGATTTCGGTAACCTTTGACGACAAAGAAAAAAGTGATACTATGTATTTTTACAAGGAAGCGTCGAAGGGATTTAATCGCTATAATGTGTTTTTTTCTAAGAATACTTTTCAGGTGGAAGTAAACACAAAGGCAAAAACGGGGAAAACATTGCTGGTAATAAAGGATTCTTTTGCAAACTGTTTTGTCCCATTTTTGATCGAAGATTATGAGCGGATTATTATGATTGATTACCGTTATGGGAAAACGCCGATTGGTAGTATTATGAGCCAATATGAGGATATTACTGATGTATTGGTCATGTTTAATAAGGAGAAGTTTATGCAGAATACCAAACTTGGTAAATTAGCAGAGACGGGTACCGATGAGAAAGAGGAAACAATGGAAGAGTTTCATATGGAGGATTTGGAAGAATGAAAAAAGAGTTATTAATGGGTAATGAAGCGATGGGGCTGGGAGCATTGCGGGCCGGAGTTTCGATTGTTGCGGGATACCCCGGAACGCCCTCTACGGAAGTGCTGGAGACCATTGCAAAACACAATGATGGCAGTGTTCATGTAGAATGGTCGGTCAATGAGAAGGCGGCCATGGAGGTGGCTGCTGCAGCCAGTTACAATGGAGCCCGCAGTTTGATTACCATGAAGCAGGTGGGATTAAATGTGGCGGCGGACCCGCTGATGAGTCTTACATATATTGGGATTAAAGGTGGTATGGTCATGCTGGTGGCAGATGACCCGGGACCGATTTCTTCCCAGACAGAGCAGGACACAAGGCGGTTTGGCCAGTTTGCAAAACTTCCGGTATTTGACCCAACTTCACCGGAGGAGGCATATGAGATGATGGCAGAGGCGTATGACATTTCGGAGCGGTATCATACTCCGGTATTATTCCGTCCGACTACCCGGATTTGCCATAGTTGTGCCAGTGTAACTTTGAGGGAGAAACTTCCCTATGACCGGGAATTTTCTTTTGACAAGGACCCGAAGTGGGTTATTTTTCCAAAACTGGCTTACGAAAATCACAAAACAATTGAGCGGCAGATGCCGAAACTGGGAGAAGAGTGGTCCGGTTATGCCCGCAATACAATAGAGGGAACCGGAACAAAGGGAATTATAACTGGTGGTATCAGTTACCAGTATGTGAAGGAAGCGTTACGGCTGCTGGGGAATCCGCAGGTACGGGTGTGTAAAATCACAACGCCCCATCCCTTCCCTGAGAAACTGGGTGTTTCCTTTTTGAAAAGTGTTACAGATGTATTGGCAGTGGAGGAACTGGATCCCATGTTGGAGGATTCCATGATTCAGTTGTGTGGGAAATATCATCTGCCAAATGACATATATGGAAAGCGCACCCAGGATGTGATTTGCGCCGGGGAAAACAGTGTGGAGTCGGTAAAAGAATCCATTGCCCGTTTTCTCGGTCTTACGCAAGCGCTGGAGAAAAGCCGGGAAACTGCGGCGATGGAGCCGGGGACGGAACTTCCACCTCTTCCCGTACGTCCTCCGGTATTGTGTGCCGGATGTCCGCACAGGGCTTCCTTCTATGCGGTAAAGAAGGCAATGGAAGGACAGAAATCGGTATTTTGTGGGGACATCGGATGTTACACACTGGGAAATGCCCAGCCGTTAGATACAGTGGATACCTGCCTTTGCATGGGAGCCGATGTGACGATGGCGCAGGGATTTTACTGGATGGACCGGACACAGAAATGCTTTGCTTTTATTGGAGATTCTACCTTTTTTGCTTCTGGTATGACCGGAGTGGTCAACGCCGTTTACAACCAGGCAGAGATTACGCTGATTGTATTGGACAATTCCACCACTGCCATGACAGGACACCAGCCTCATCCGGGAACAGGACATACCATGATGGGAGATGTGGTGAATGCGGTGGATATTACTAAAATACTGGAAGGAATCGGTCTGACCAGAGTTGTGACTGCCAATCCGTTAGAATTGGAACAATCCATTCAGTTAGTGCGGGAGGTGAGCAGCCTTCCCGGAGTGAAAGCGATTATTTTCAAATCTCCCTGTATTGCGGTTACAAAAACCGAAGCGTGCTGTGAGGTGGATTCCCACACTTGCATCCAGTGCAAAAAGTGTATTCGGGAATTGGGGTGCCCGGCGCTGGTATTAGAAGAGGGAAAAGTTGCTATTGAACCCTCTCTTTGTACCGGTTGTGGATTGTGTCAGCAGGTATGTCCGGTACAGGCAATCAAAGCCGTTTCTGACAACGACAGTTCCCATACAGAAGGAAAGTAGGTGAATGACGAATGGAAAAAAATATATTGCTTTGCGGTGTTGGGGGACAGGGAACGGTTCTCGCCTCCCGTCTGATTGCCCTGGCGGCAATGGAGAAAGGGTTGGACGCCCGGACTGCGGAAACCATCGGAATGGCGCAGCGGGGAGGAAGCGTATTCAGCCATGTGCGGATAGGGGAACAGGTTTTTTCTCCCTTGATTCCCTATGGACAGGCGGATGCCATTATTGGATTTGAACCGGGAGAAACACTGCGTTGTTTTCCCTATTTGAAAAAAGATGGGGTAATCGTAGTCAGCAAAAAAGCGGTAAAGCCGGTGACAGCAACACTGAGCACAAGCGATTATGATGGCTCTGCAGAGATTGCCTATTTACAACAGCATCATGACAAAGTGGTAGTATTTGACACAGAGGAGGCATTAAAACAGTGTGGTTCCGGTAAAGTTCTAAATGTTCTTTTACTGGGAGCGTTGATTGCCCATGGGGATATTGGAATTACGCTGGAGGAGATGCAGCATGCCATTGAAAAGAAGGTTCCTGAACGATTCCGGGAACTGAATCAGAGAGCATTGGCAATCGGAGCAGCGTTATAGGAATACAACATATAAAAGGCTAGGAGGCAGCAATATGAAGATGAGAGAAGTCCAGTTTCGCCAAATCAAAAATCAGTTAGAGCGGGTGCAGAAAGCCGGCGGCTTTTACAGCAAGCGGCTGGAGGGAATCCAGTTGGAGCAGATTCAGAGTCAGGAAGATTTCGAGCAACTTCCTTTCAGCAGTAAAGAGGATTTGCGGGAAGCATACCCCTTGGGACTTTCCGCTGTTGAAGAGGAAAAGATTGTGAGAATTCATTCCTCTTCCGGGACGACAGGAACGCCGGTCATCATTCCTTACACTGCAAAAGATGTGGATGATTGGGCAATCCAGTTTGCCCGCTGCTATGAAATGGCGGGAATTACAGACAAGGACCGGATTCAGATTACGCCCGGATACGGTTTGTGGACAGCAGGAATTGGTTTTCAGAATGGCTGCGAGAAACTGGGAGCCATGGCAATTCCCATGGGACCCGGCAATACAGACAAACAGATTCAGATGATGATAGATTTAAAATCAACGGTTCTCTGTGCCACTTCTTCCTATGCTCTTCTTTTGGCCGAGGAGATTGCAAAGCGGGGAATCCGGGATCAGATTCATTTGAAAAAGGGTGTCATTGGCTCTGAGCGCTGGGGTGAAAAAATGCGTCGGCGGATTCAGGAGGAATTAGGAATTGAACTCTATGACATTTATGGTTTGACTGAGGTATATGGTCCCGGAATCGGTATTAGCTGCGAAAAGCAGAATGGCATCCATTACTGGGATGATTACCTTTATATTGAGATTGTGGACCCGGTGACCGGAAAAGTGCTTCCCGATGGAGAAATGGGAGAGATTGTCATCACTACACTGGTGAAGGAAGGCGCTCCCTTAATCCGGTTCCGCACCCACGACCTGTCCCGCATTATTCCTGGAGACTGCCCGTGTGGATCACCGTTCCCTCGTCTGGATATTATTGCAGGGCGTACAGATGACATGCTGAAAGTAAAGGGAGTCAATATGTTCCCGAGCCAGATTGAGGAAGTCATCACTGAGGTGGATGGAGCCTCCAGTGAATACCTGGTAGAGATTGAGCATGTAGATGGAAAAGACCAGATGACCTTGTTTGTGGAAACGGTGACAGGAGCAGACAAGGAGCAGGTAGGAAAACATCTTGCGGGACATTTTAAGAGCCGGATAGGAATGACGCCCGTTGTAAAGATGGTGGATTTAGGAGAATTGCCCCGGAGCGAGAAAAAGACAAAGCGGGTCATTGACATGCGGTTTTAAAGAAGAGTGTTGTAGTTTGGGCAAAAAATGTGAAATCTAATTGACAATTTTAACATTCGGTGCTACTATGAGATAAATTTAACTAAAGTTAAAAAGCCGATGGAGGTCCGTCGGCTTTTTGTGTTTTTAAACAGGAAAAGGAGTGTTGCACCAGTGAAACTGGTAATTTTGTCATCGAGTCCCAGAATCAATGGCAATTCGGACCGTTTGTGTCAGGAATTGGCCCGGGGAGCTGAGGAAAATGGAAACGAAGTTGTGACACTACATATCAGTCAGATGCAGATTGGGACATGTAAAGGCTGTGAATACTGCCATAGCCACGAAAATCAATGTATCCAGAAGGATGATATGCAGAAAGTTCTAGCAATTTTGTCAGATGCGGATGTGGTAGCAGTTGCCACACCGGTATATTATTATAATGTTTGTGCCCAGTTAAAATTATTTTTTGACCGAACGTATTGTATGTACAAGGAATTTAATTTCAAAAAGACGATTTTTCTGGCTACCAGTCAGGCGAAGGCGCAGAGTGCTATGGATGTTCCAATTGCCGGTTATATGGGATGGGTGAGGTGCCTTCCCGATACTACGAGCATCGGTGAGGTGACGGCTACCGGTGTCTATGAAATGGATGAAATTGAAGGACATCCGGCGCTTAAGCAGGCGTATGAACTGGGGAAGAGCCTGTAAGAATCGAAAGTTTTAAAGTGAAAGGGGTAACACTATGGCGAAAAAGACTTACCAATCCGGGGATGAGACAAAGGAGAAAATTCTCAAAGCGAGTAAAAATCTGTTTTATGAAAAAGGGTTTGAAGGAACATTGTATGACGATATTTGTCGGATTACCCATGTAAATCGGGCGTTGATACCGTACCATTTTAAGAATAAGGCAGATTTGGCATTGGCGGCATACGACAGTTTTATAGATGAGTATGTGGCAACGAGGAATGAGATTGCCGAAGGGTACCCCAACGAGGTTAAGCTGATTATTGGTATTTTATATTACTACCGTCTGCTGGCGGATGAACATGTGGCCCGGTTCGTGGATTATATTGTAGGGGAAAATACATACCGGGAGCGGTTGCTCTTGGGAGAGAGTATTATGTACCGCAATATTATACCGGAGGGACAAAAAATCCCCGCAAAGCAGTGGGACAGTATTATTCATCTCGTATGGGGCATGGAAGTAGAGACCATACGGATGATTTCCCGGGGGCAGTACAGCGACATTACCCAGGTGGGCAAAATTATGATTCAGATGCTGTTTCAGTATTTTGGATACGAGCGGGCGAAAGTGAACCAGATGTATGGAAGGGTGAACCGCATACTGAACCGCTACCACTTTGTAGTCACACCGGATTTTACGATTGAGGTGACGAAAATAAAATAGTAGGTAATTGCGAAATGATTTTGCATTCGTTACGATAGTTTGCAATAAATATTATAACGATGCTTCGTTGCACAAAAGCAGTGCAAAGGCGCATGTTCCGTCCGCCGTAGGTGCTGTGCACCGGAGGGGGACTCTCCATTTATATAATATTTATTGCAAACTATCTTGAAACTATAAACTGCAAATGCACTGTTTCGCAATTGCCTATTATCCATATCACTATATTCTATGAGAAAAGCCGAAAAATAGAACCTGCCTACAAATATTTATACATATCCTTTGCCTCTTCCTTCTTTACCGTTTCCGAAAGAGAGGTAACCTGAACCTTAACGC
>JAQXNR010000103.1 GCA_029098105.1 Lachnospiraceae bacterium | reverse complement strand
AACATATAAAGCAAGAAAGGGAATAAGATGGAGAAACCAAGTCGTACGGGCCGGCTGGCATGTAAGGTAGTTCGGCTGTCTACCAGTCTTCCGGTATTTGGAAAACAATTACAAAATGGGGAACTGCGAAAGAAACTGGAGGAAAGGGAACCTAAGTGGCATTGTCCGCCACCGCTTCAGCAGTTTGCGATTCCTATGGATACGTTTCCTATGGAGTTTTTGGTAAAACGGCAACAGGCAGGGGAGGAGACAGAAGATGAGGAGTTGGAGCAGGCGCTTGCCCGTTACCGGGAAAAAGGGGTAATCTTACAACTGCATGGCGGCGGATATTATGGAGCGATGCGGAATAAATACCGGGAGTTTGCTGGATTATACAATGAAGTGTCAGGGGATATGGCTGTACTTACTATTGACTACCGGGTTGCCCCGGAGCATCCCTACCCAGCAGCCCTTGAGGATGCGGTTGAAGCGTACCGCTGGTTGTTGCAGCATTTTGAACCGGAGCGGATTTTTGTAGTGGGGGATTCGGCAGGAGGAGGACTGGCACTGGCTTTGGTGTTATGGCTGAAAGATCATCGGGTAGAATTGCCCCGAGCCATTGTCACGATGTCTGCTTGGACGGATTTAACGAAAAGCGGGGAATCGTACAAAGAGAATTTTGAAAAAGACCCTCTTTTTGGAAGAAATCCCGATAGTCTCGTATATAAAGAGGGGTATTACAAGGGGCAGGACCCGAGAAATCCTTATATTTCTCCGGTGGAGGGGGATTTTTCCGGATTTCCCCCCATGCTGATGCAGGTAGGAGAGTATGAAATGCTGTTAAGCGATACCCGGCAGGTAGCCCAAAAAGCCCGGGAGCAGGGAGTGCGGGTATATGAACACATGTATCCAGGGATGTTTCATGTATTCCAGATGGGGTCCCTGATGTACCCGGAGTCAAGACAGGCATGGGTGGAAATTGGACGGTTTTTACGACGTTTCCAGAAAAAGGGGAGTATTGTTTCTAAACCCCGAGAAGTCCCCGGGGATTGATGAGTCCCCAACCCTGTTGGTTTTTGTCAGTTCCCATATCCAGTGAGGTTTCGTATAGTCGTAATTTTACCTGTTTCGGGGAAAGGTAAGGCTCGTTAGAGAGCAAAAGCGCCAGAACCCCGCTGACAAAAGGGGTTGCCATGGAAGTTCCGCTTTTTTCCACATAACCGCTGCGTCGGTTCAGGCAGGATACAATGCGGGAACCTGGGGCTACCACATCTGGTTTACGGATACAACTGCCTGTGGGACCACGACCGGAATAAGAGCGGGAGAAATGATTCATCAAATGGTCATCGCAGGAACCTACGGTGATGATTTTGTGGCTGATGCCCGGCGTGGTAATACTTTGGGGATAGGGACCCTGGTTTCCGGCAGCGGAAACAACCACAATGCCGTTGTCCCAGGCGCGGTTTACCGCATCCAGCAATGCCTGGTTGGGATTGCCTTTTTTAGAGACCGTTCCGATGGAAATGTTCATGATTCGGATGTTGTAAATTTTTTTATGCTCTATAACCCAGTTAATTCCTTGTAAAACATGGGAGGTTTTGCCCTCACCATTATAATTTAATACTTTCAGAATAATCAGATTGCAATCCGGGGCGGCACCTAACTGTCTGGAACCGATGATACCTGCAACATGGGTGCCGTGTCCGCTGTCATCGTAAAAGGAAGAACGGTGATTGACGTAGTCCTGAAAACTGAGTAGATGATTAAAGTCCTGATGTGGGTAGGCGCCGGTATCCAGAACAGCCACTCCAACCTGAGACCCCAAAATTCCTTTTTTATGAATGGTCTGGAGTTGAAATAATTCTTTATATTGAATAGATTGCTGCATGCTGTTTCCTCAGTTCCGTTGATTCTTACTTATAGATAGAATATTCAGAGGATAGAATTATGTCGAATGAAAAATTTTATTTTTCGATTAAATGTGCTATAATGTAGTATGTTGTTAGGAACTTTTCTAAAATCTAATAAGTGTTCTATCTATAATCTTTACAATTTTCTAGAGGGGAAAACAAACTCACGGAACAGTATTTATTATGGAGAGTATATGATTAATGTTGAAAGGGGGAGGGGAAAGAACCGAATATACGCAATAAACTTATAAACGTAACAAAAGAAAAAGTTTATTTAAAAATTCCAGTTTAATTTCTTTTAATTCCAGTTTTATTTTAGAGAGACTAGAAATAATTTGCAAAAAAACAAGGAGTGATGATGAGATGCGAGTAAAAATTAAATTGGTTATAGCGGATTCGGATGATGGCGAGGGGCGCCAACTTGCAGAATACCTAGACCAACAAGGGGATGTAGAAGTAACAAGAATTTGTAGAAATGGTTATTCCACTTTAGATGCAGTGAAGGAACTGAAACCGGATATGTTGTTACTGGATTTGATTCTTCCGGGGATGGATGGAATTGCCGTTCTGGAAGATGTGAAAGCGCTGGAATATGCACCTAGTGTAATTGTCACATCAGCGCTGGACAATTCGCGAATGATTAATTGTGCCTGTGCACTGGGGGCGGATTTTTATATTTGTAAACCCTATGAATTGCATAATGTACATGAGCGGATTGTGCAGATTGGAGGAAAACAAAACTATAGCCTGCAGAATTTGGAAACGGGGAATCGGATGAATGTTTCGGAAAGCGTTTTATGCAGAAGTTCCCGGTATTCCATGGAGGCAAAGGTTACCAATACGATTCGTACTTTGGGAATCCCGGCACATATTAAGGGATACCAGTATATAAGAGAGGGAGTACTTTTAGCCCTGAACGATGAGAATATGCTGGCATACATTACAAAGTATTTATATCCCACGATTGCCAAAAAGTACAATACTACTTCCAGCAGTGTGGAGCGGGCAATCCGGCATGCGATTGGAGTGGCATGGGAGCGGGGAAATTCAAGTGCCATTGCAGAAATCTATGGCTGTGAGTACATGGAGGAACGACGCCCTACCAATTCAGAATTTCTGTCGGTGCTTGTAGACAAGTTTCAACTGGAAGAAAAGTTAACTCAAAAGGATTATATAGAGGTGGCAAAAGCGATGTAAAGAACTCGGAAGCATTAGGTATGGATATAAGAAAATAAGAAATACTAGTAGAAAGAAAGCGGACAGAGTATTCTGCCCGCTTTTCTTTTATTATTCAATATGTACAAAACCATTTGAAATATTTGGGTATAATGCAAATATTTTCTAATATATTCATTGACAAATAGTTAACAATGAAAGTATAATATGAGAGATATTATACATATAAAGAAGGTGAGGAACATGGACAAGTTGTCGGAAGAATTGATGGAGCACGTCGCGCCACAGTCAGCATTTGCAATTAACATTGCAGGTCATACGATATATTTAACCAACAGTGTGATTAACACATGGATTATTATGGCCGTGGTTTTGGTGGCTTGCATCCTTCTGACAAGAAATCTGCAGATCGTTCCAAAGGGCCCTCAGGTTGTATTAGAAGCGATAGTCGGCTGGATTGACAAGTTTTTAACTGGCACGCTGGGACCGGAGGGGAAGGCATATTTTCCTTATTTGGCGTCCGTACTGCTTTTTCTCGCGGTATCGAACACGATCGGCTTCTTTGGTTTCACACCGCCAACGAAGGATATCAATGTAACCGCCAGTCTGGCAATTATGAGTATTATACTCATACAGGTTTGTGGTATCCGAAAGAAGGGTGTGGGTGGATGGCTGCATTCGTTCCTGGAACCATTGCCGCTGGTTACACCAATCAATATTTTGGAACTGGGCATCAAACCTTTGTCTTTATGTATGCGACTGTTTGGTAATGTACTGGGTGCCTTCATTGTTATGGAACTTTTGAAAGGGTTCTGCGCATTGATTGTACCGGTGCCGTTCAGCTGCTATTTTGATTTGTTTGATGGACTGATTCAGGCGTATGTATTTGTATTTTTAACTTCATTGTTTATGAAAGAATCAATGGAGTAACCGAAGAAAAGAAAAGGAGTGTTAAACATTATGGGTATTGCATTAGGAGCAGCAATCGCTGTATTGACAGGTATTGGAGCTGGTCTGGGTATTGGCGCCGCTACATCCAAGGCAACGGAGTCCATTGCAAGACAGCCGGAGGCAGCAGGTTCGATTAATCAGGCATTGATTCTGGGATGTGCGTTGGCAGAGGCAACTGCAATCTACGGTTTCGTTATTGCTCTGCTGATTATTTTATTCTTGAAGTAATCGTTTGGCAGTAAAGAGTTGTTTAGAATAACAGAAAGTTTAAATTTTAGGAGGTAATTTTATTATGGGTATCGCATTAGGAGCAGCAATCGCTGTATTGACAGGTATTGGAGCAGGTTTGGGTATTGGTGCCGCTACATCCAAGGCAACAGAGTCCATTGCAAGACAGCCGGAGGCAGCAGGTTCCATTAACCAGGCGTTGATTCTGGGATGTGCGTTGGCAGAGGCAACTGCAATCTATGGTTTCGTTATTGCCCTTTTAATTATTTTATTCTTAAAGTAATCTGTTGAGAATACGATTAGGAGGCGAAGAAAACATGGAAATGGGTTTAATGACATTTTATATACCAACAATCATAATAAATGTAGTCAATGTTTTACTGTTCTTCGCTATTATTAAGATTTTCCTGTGGAAACCGGTTATGGGAATTATGGAGAAGCGCCAGCAGATGATTCAGGACGATTTGGATCAGGCTCAGAGTGACAAGGAGCAGGCTCAGGCGATGAAGGAAGAATACGAGGGTGCTCTGGCAGATGCCAAAGAAGAGGCAGCCGGTATTGTGGAAAAGGCGCGCCAGCGTTCTGCTCAGGAACATGATGCAGCGGTTGCCAAAACCCAGGAAGAGACGGCTAAGATGATTGCAGATGCGCAGCACATGATTGAGGTAGAACGTGGCAAGGCGATGAAAGGGATGCAGGCAGAGATTGCGACCATCGCCATGGCAGCTGCATGTAAGGTTGTTGGAAACAACATTGATGAGGAAGATAACAGAAAATATTTGGATGACTTCCTGAGTGAGGCAGGTGGTAAAGAATGACAGAACGCTCGATACAATATGGAAAAGTATTGTTTGAGTTGAAACTGCCGGATTCCCTGATTGTGGATGCCAGAGAGACATTTCAACAGAATCCTCCGCTTTTGGAGGCTCTGGACAATCCGTCCGTGAAGTCCGCAGAGAAACATGCGGTGATTGACCGCTTGTTTGAGCCTGCCATTCGCGCTTTTTTAAAAGTTGTCACGGACCATCAGATGATTGGGCAGATAGACGACATTTTTGATGCCTACGAGGAACAGGTCATCGAGGCAAAGAATTGGGTGAAGGCTACTTTATATTATGTAACCAAACCAGGTGATACGCAGATTGAAGGCATAAAAGCCAAAATCTGCAAGGAATATAATAAGGATGGCGTAGAGTTGGAGTTAGTGGAGCAGCCGTCCTTAATTGGAGGATTTGTTCTGAAGGTTCACGACTTTGAGACGAATCGTAGTATTAAAGGTCGAATCGAACAATTAACTCAGAATCTTATGCGGAGGTGAAAACAGTGAGCAGTGTTAATCCAGAAGAAGTGCTCTCCGTTCTGAAGAGCGAAATTGAAGGATATGACACCAAAACAGAGGCATTGGAGACCGGATCGGTAATTTCAATCGGTGACGGTATTGCCACTGTTTACGGTATAGAACATGCCATGTATGGGGAACTGGTACAGTTTGCCAATGGCACGACTGGTATCGTACAGAGTCTGAATACAAAGACGGTGGGTGTGGTACTGTTAGGTACAGACAAAGGTATTCAGGAAGGTACGAAAGTTACCAGAACAAAGAAACAGGCCGGTATTCCGGTGGGTGATAAGATGATTGGCCGTGTGGTAAATGCCATTGGAGAGCCAATCGATGGAAAGGGAGCAATCGAGACAACGGATTTTTACCCGATGGAAGCAGAGGCTCCCGGTGTGTGTATTCGTAAGTCCGTAACCGTTCCGATGGAGACGGGTATTATGACAATCGATTCCATGTTCCCGATTGGACGGGGGCAGCGTGAGTTGATTATTGGTGACCGTCAGACCGGTAAGACAGCGATTGCTGTGGATACTATTATTAACCAGAAGGGTAAAGACATGATTTGTGTCTATGTAGCCATTGGACAAAAAGCGTCTACGGTTGCAAAATTGGTCAGCAATCTGGAGAAGTTTGGTGCTATGGAGTATTCTGTTGTAGTCAATGCGTCAGCAAGTGACCTGGCACCGTTACAGTGGATGGCGCCCTACGCTGGTACAGCGATTGCTGAATACTTTATGCATCAGGGAAAAGATGTTCTCATTGTGTATGATGATTTGTCCAAGCATGCGGTAGCATATCGTGCCATGTCCCTGTTATTGCAGAGACCCCCTGGACGAGAGGCTTACCCGGGTGATGTATTTTACTTGCATTCCAGACTGCTGGAGCGTTCCTGCCGTTTGGATGAGGCACATGGTGGCGGTTCTATTACAGCGCTGCCGATTATTGAAACACAGGCGGGAGATGTGTCTGCCTATATTCCGACCAATGTTATTTCCATTACAGATGGTCAGATTTTCTTAGAGAGCGAGTTGTTCTTTGCAGGACAGCGTCCTGCAGTAAACGTAGGTATTTCTGTATCCCGTGTAGGTGGTGCGGCGCAGACAAAGGCAATGAAGAAGGTGTCCGGTACCCTTCGTATGACGCTGTCTCAGTACCGGGAGATGCAGGCATTTACCCAGTTCTCTTCGGATTTGGATGCGACTACAAAACAGTTGCTGGATCATGGTGACCGTCTGATGGAATTGCTTAAGCAGCCTCTGTATCATCCAAAATCAATGGCGCAGCAGGTAATTTTGTTATATGTGACCAACAGCAAACTCCTTTTGGATATTCCATTGGAAAAAGTAGCGCAGTTTGCAGAAGATTTGTGGGCGCATTTTGAAAATGAGCACAGTGATATCATTGATGAGATTAACGATAAGAAAGTGCTTACAGATGAATTGGCTGAGCAGATTAAGAACATAACAATAGAATTTAAAAAGTAGGTGATGATTCATGGCTAGTATGAAAGAGATTCGTATGCGAATCAAAAGTGTCGACGATATTATGAAGATAACCAATGCCATGTATCTGATTTCCTCAACAAAAGTAAAAAAGGCACGCAGAAGTCTGGATGCAACAACACCGTATTTCAATAAAATGCAGGATACGATTCTGGATATTCTGGTCCACTGTGGAGAGGACTTTTCCCACAAGTACTTCGATGAGCGTGGGGAGATTCCTAAGGAGGAGCATAAGCGGGGCTATGTTATTATTACAGGTGACAAAGGTCTCTGCGGTGCTTATAACCACAATGTAACAAAGATGGCAGAACAGATTTTGTCCCAGCATGCTAATTCCAAACTTTATGTTGTAGGCAGTGTGGGCAGAAGTTATTTTGTCAAACGGGGATATAACGTGGATGAGGATTTTCTTTATGCGGCGGCAGACCCAACTTTTTACCGGGCACGGAGCATTGCAGAAGAAGTTGTTCAGGCATATGAAACCGGAGAACTGGATGAGGTTTACATCATTTACACGAAAATGATTAACTCAATGGCGTCAGAGCCTCGTATGATTCCGGTGCTTCCTCTTCACAGAACGGATCTTGAGCAGCGGGTTCAGGGAGAATACCAGTCCTATGCAGTATTTTCACCATCCCCAGAGGCGGTTATGGATACCGTTGTGCCGAACTATGTAAAAGGTATTATGTATGGCGCCATGGTTCAGGCGTTCTGTAGTGAGCAGAATGCGCGGATGATGGCAATGCAGTCGGCGACAGACAGTGCTGAGGAGATTATTGCTGATTTGAATCTCTCCTACAACCGGGCGAGACAGGCGGCAATCACGCAGGAAATCACGGAGATTGTGGCAGGTGCCAACAGCCTGAAAAAATAGATGGCAGGTATTGCTTACAATTTTATTGTGAGGCAATCGACATAGTATAAAAATTACCGGCTGAGCTGGTAGAAAGGACAGGAAGATACATGGAAAAGGGTAAGATTGTACAGGTTTTAGGACCCGTTGTTGATGTGCAATTTGACAGTGAACGGCTTCCCGGAATTAAGGAAGCACTTACCGTAGACAACCATGGTAAGACACAGGTTATGGAAGTGTCCCAGCACATGGGTAATGACGTTGTTCGCTGTATTATTCTTTCATCCTCTGATGGTTTGACCAAGGATATGGAAGTAATTGCAACTGGTGACAGCATTCGAATTCCAGTTGGTAAGTCAACATTAGGACGGATGTTTAACGTTCTGGGTCAGAATATTGATGATGAAGAACAGGTAAAGGGGGAGGAGCAGTGGAGTATCCACCGGGAAGCTCCCCAGTTTGAAGACCAGACTCCGGTAACGGAGATTCTGGAAACGGGAATTAAGGTAATAGACCTGCTGGCTCCCTATGCAAAGGGTGGTAAAATTGGTCTGTTCGGTGGTGCCGGAGTTGGTAAAACCGTATTGATTCAGGAGTTGATTACCAACGTTGCGACAGAACATGGTGGATATTCTGTATTTACCGGTGTTGGAGAGCGTTCTCGTGAAGGTAATGACCTTTGGGTTGAAATGAAGGAATCCGGTGTTATTGAAAAGACAGCGCTGGTATTTGGTCAGATGAATGAGCCGCCTGGAGCCCGTATGCGTGTGGCACAGACCGGATTGACGATGGCAGAATATTTCCGTGATGTGGCAAAGCAGGATGTGTTGTTGTTTATTGCTAACATTTTCCGTTTTGTACAGGCAGGTTCTGAGGTTTCTGCGCTTTTAGGACGTATGCCCAGTGCGGTTGGTTACCAGCCTACACTGGCGAATGAAATGGGTGAATTACAGGAGCGTATTACTTCTACAAAGAATGGTTCCATTACTTCGGTACAGGCAGTATATGTGCCGGCAGATGATTTGACTGACCCGGCACCGGCAAATACCTTTACCCATCTGGATGCCACTACAGTATTGAGTCGTAAGATTTCAGAACAGGGTATTTACCCGGCAGTGGATCCTCTGGAATCTACTTCACGTATTCTGGAGCCGGATGTGGTAGGTGAGGAGCATTACAAAGTTGCCCGTCAGGTTCAGGAGGTATTGCAGCGTTATAAGGAGTTGCAGGATATTATTTCGATTCTGGGTATGGAAGAGTTGTCAGATGAAGACAAACTGACTGTGTATCGTGCCCGTAAGATTCAGAAATTCCTGTCACAGCCGTTCCACGTTGCAGAGAACTTTACCGGTATGCAAGGAAAATATGTACCTCTTTCTGAGACTATTCGTGGTTTCCAGGCAATTCTGAACGGAGAGATGGATGAGTACCCGGAGGAGGCATTCCTCATGGTTGGAACGATTGAGGATGTTAAGGCAAAAGCAGCTGAGTTGACAGCGAACGAATAGAGGGATGATCTATGGGAAAAACATTTGAACTGGATATTGTTGCCAGCGACCATCCGTTTTATAATGGTCCCTGTGAAATGCTGGTATTTCGTTCCCAGGACGGCGAGCATGGTATTTTGCCGGAACATGAGACAATGGTTTGTGCACTGGAACCATGCGAACTGCGCTATCAGGTAGATGGAGAGTGGCGGTATGCTGCGGTTGGTGCCGGATTTGTTGAGGTAATGGGAGACAAGGTGATTCTGTTGGCGGATACCGCAGAGCGCCCGGAAGATATTGATGCCAAGCGTGCTGAGGAGGCAAAACAGCGGGCCGAGGAAAGACTGAAACAGAGACAGAGCATGATTGAATATGCCCGTTCCCGGGCAGCACTGAATCGTGCGATGAGTCGTCTTAAAGTTACGGAGCGGCGCGGCAAAAAAATATAGTTTTTTAAATGAAAGGGAATGCCGAAAGGTGTTCCCTTTTTCTTTTGTTTACAGGAATTTCCCGATTGCATAATTGATTCATATAAATTATAATTGAAGTAGTTTGATGCAAAGACAGGAGGACGAGAAAATGCAGGAATACCAAGTAGAAACAAAATGCGTACAGTCCGGTTACACGCCTGGCAACGGGGAACCGCGGTTTGCACCGATTGTACAGAGCACTACTTTCAAATATGACGATGGAGAACAGGTGGGAAAGTTATTTAATCTGGAATCGGACGGATATTTTTATTCCCGTCTCGCCAATCCCACTGTGGATGTGGTAGAGAAAAAAATCAATGATTTGGAGGGGGGCGTTGGTGCGATTTGTTGTTCTTCCGGTATGGCAGCGATTATGCTTGCGATTATGAATATCGTGCATTCCGGGGAACATATTATAGCTACGAATGCCATATATGGCGGCAGTTTTAATCTGCTAAATGTAACTCTTAGAAAATTGGGAATTGACACAACATTTGTACCTACAGATATTTCCGAGGAAGAATTGAGAAAGGTGGTACAGGACAATACCCGTTTGATTTACAGTGAAACGCTTACTAATCCGGGACTGGAAGTAATTGATATTGAGATGTTTGCAAGGGTTGCCCACGACAATCACATTCCTCTTTGTGTAGACAACACTTTTGCCACTCCTGTTCACTGCAGACCGATTGAATATGGTGCAGATTTGGTAGTACACTCTACTTCCAAATATATGGATGGGCATGCGGTTGCCATGGGGGGCTGCGTAGTGGATTCCGGTAATTTTGACTGGACCAGCGGAAAGTTTCCGGAGTTTACAGAACCGGATGAATCCTACCACGGAGTAATATATACAAAACAGTTTGGCAGACAGGCATACATAACAAAAGCCCGGGTGCAGGTAATGCGGGATACAGGTATGATTATGAGTCCGAATACGGCATTTTTATTGAACCTGGGACTGGATACGCTGGCACTTCGAATGGAACGCCATTCCAGCAATGCGTTAAAGGTAGCCCGGTATTTACAGAATAACAGCAAGGTGGAGAAAGTATTTTTCCCGGAACTGGAAGGTGACAAATATTATAATATGGCACAGAAATACATGCCCAAAGGCAGTTGTGGAGTAGTCTCCTTTATTGTAAAGGGTGGACGGGAGAGTGCCATGAAATTTATGGCAGAGTTGAAACTGGCGATGATTTGTGTTCATGTGGCAGATGCCCGGACCTGTATTTTACATCCTGCCAGTTCCACCCATCGCCAGATGTCGGATGAACAGCTTATGGCAGCTGGTATAGAGGGAGGACAGATTCGGCTCTCCGTCGGAATTGAGAATGTAGAGGATATTATTGCAGATTTAGAGCAAGGTTTTGCTGCAATCTGAGACCGATTTGGAACCTGTCAAAATAGGTGCAGGCCGGACTTGGAGGAAGACAGTTTTGGGAGGAGATTTGTATGGCGACAATTTATAAATGTCCCACCTGTGGTGGAAATATGCTGTTTGACGCCCAGACGGGGACACTGCGCTGTGAGCAGTGCAGCAATGAGATGCCGGTAGAGGCATATGAGGAAAAGGATGCCAAGGAGGAGGCAAATGCCTATGAGGAAGAAGGAAAAAGGCAATACCGCTGTCCTTCCTGTGGTGCAACTCTGGTGACCGATGCTTATACGGCGGCGACTACATGTGCTTATTGCGGTTCTCCGAATATTATAGAAGAACAGGTGGATGAGCAGTTTAAGCCGGATACGGTGCTGCCTTTTCGGATTGAGAAAGAAGATGCCCGGACCAAGTTGAAAGCATGGTGTAAGGGAGGTCTTTTAACACCTTCTGATTTTTTGAGCACCAATGCGGTAAATGAGAAACTTCAGGGAATTTATGTTCCCTTCTGGCTTTATGATATTGATACGGATGCCCAGATAGAAGCGATGGCGGAAAAAGTCAAGGTCAGACGCTCCGGGAATAAAGAGACAACGACCCGTTATAAATACCGGGTTGAGCGGGCAGGTAAGTCCTCCTACGGGAAAATCCCGAGAGATGCTTCCAAACGGATGGACAACGAGGAGATGGATTTACTGGAACCGTTTCAGATGAATGAGGCGAGACCCTTTTCCGGAGCCTATTTAAGTGGCTATAGTGCGGAGCGGTACAGTGAGACGAAGGATGAGGTTTACCCCAGAGCAAGGGATGCAGCGCGACAGTATGCAATCGATGAATTGCGGGAGACCATTCTTGGTTATGACTCGGTTTCCATTACTTCTTCCAAGGTGGAGGAACAGTGCCGGAAGGTTGAGTATGCTCTGTATCCGGTTTGGCATTATGAGTATAAATACCGGAATAAATTGTATGAATTTATGATGAATGGACAGACTGGAAAGGTAGTGGGCAAACCTCCAATCAGTGTGGCAAAGGTAGCATTCGTAGCAGTTACCACATTTGCTGCCACCCTTTCACTTGTGGCATCCGTCATGCAGTTATTGTAAGGAGGGAACCCTATGAAAAAGTATTTGATTACGATTGCCTGCATATTTGCAATTTCCGGTATTTTGTTTGGAATTTCTTTAGCAAAGAAATCCAATCAGGTGACAGAGACAGTAGAGCAGCGGGCGAATGAAGGATTGATTGTAACAGATCAAAGAGTTTTTGACCAGGCAGACCTGATTTTGGAGGAGGATGAGACGAAACTGCAGGAGAAGATTGAGCGTACCCGGAGTGAGACGCATACGGATATTGTTGTACTGACGACTAACGATGCAGAGGGCAAAAGTTCTATGGCATATGCGGACGATTTTTATGATGTGCATGACTTTGGATATGAAGATTCTCATGGAACCGGTATTTTGTTTCTGATTGATATGGACAATCGAGAGATTTGGTTTTCCACATCAGGAGATTGCATGAAATATTATACCAGCAGTCGCATTGATTCTGCTATTGATCAGGTATATGAAAAACTGAAGGCAGGGGAATATTATCAGGTATTTGATGGTTGTATTGATTCTGTACCGAGATATATGTATCGCAATAACACAGTGAATCCGATTTGGTATTTCTGGATTGCTTTGGTGGTCAGCATCTGTTTTGTTGTTTATTTGATTGTGAACCGTGGAGGCAAGGTGACGGTGACTTCGGACACTTACTTGATGCCTGCTTCCAAAGAAGTGTATAAGCGTTCCGATTTTCACTATGACACAGTCGTTACCACGCGGGTTATTGAAAGCAGTAGTGGTGGCTCCGGAGGTGGTCATACTAGCAGCGGAGGATTTTCCCACGGCGGTGGGGGACGCTCTTTTTAGAGAAAGTTAAATATTATATTAAAGGAGATAAAATATGAATAAAAGTGTTTCTGCAAATGGACAGTTAAAAGTATCAGGAATTGATTTGGTGAATGCAAAGGGAGAGAAAATCCAGTTGACAGGGATGAGTAGTCATGGTCTGCAGTGGTACCCGGAGCATACGAAAAAGGAAGCGATTGCCTTTACTAAAGCCCATGGAGCCAGTCTCTTCCGGGTTGCTATGTATACCGATGAAGATGGTTATATTGTCCATCCGGAGTTGAATAAAAAGAATCTCATAGAAGCAGTGGATGCGGCGATTGAACTGGATATGTATGTGATTATTGACTGGCATATTTTGCTGGAGAAAAGTCCTCTGGTATATAAGGAGCAGGCAAAGGCATTTTTCGATGAGATTAGCCATCATTACAGCGGTGTTCCCAATGTAATTTATGAAATTTGTAATGAACCGAATGGAGAAGAGGTTACTTGGGAAACCGACATTCGCCCCTATGCTGAGGAGATTATTCCAATCATTCGCAAGAACCATAAAGAAGCGGTGATTCTTGTGGGGACAGCCCAGTGGAGCCAATATGTGGATGAGGCGGCAAAACATCCGTTAGAAGACGACAATGTTATGTATGTTTCCCATTTTTATGCGGGAAGCCATGGAGATGAACTGCGCCAGCGCATTGATACTGCCCGGGAGAAGGGGTGTGCTGTTTTCATGTCCGAGTGGGGAACAACGACAGCAGATGGAAAGGGAGACACCGTATATAAAAAAGAAACCGAGGAATGGCTCCGGTTTATGGATGAGAGAAACATGAGTTGGGCAAACTGGTCTCTCGGCAGCCGGGATGAAACCTCTGCTGCATTGAAACCGGATACTAAGGGCGGAGAATACGATGAATCTGTATTAACAGAATCTGGAAAATTTGTTTTTACACTATTCCACTGATTTTCCGAAATCTGGGAATAAACTAGTGCTTTTTTCACATACTAGAAAGAAAGATTTGCAGTTTGGAGGAAAAAAGCATGGGTCAGAGAGAAGAACAGGAACAGCAGCGGGGAGAACAGATTGAAAAATTTGGACAGATGATGCTTTCTCAAGAGAGGGACGGGGAAGAAAGTGCAGAACCGGCAATTCAACTTCTCACTATAATTGGGGAGATTGAAGGGCATGAGTGTCTGAATCAGAATACGAAGACAACCAAATATGAGCATGTACTGCCACTGCTGGCAAATGTAGAGGATAGCCGGCAGATTGACGGGCTGTTGTTGCTTTTGAATACCGTAGGTGGAGATGTGGAATCCGGACTGGCGATTGCCGAGATGGTAGCATCCATAAGTAAGCCTACGGTTTCATTGGTTCTTGGGGGCAGTCACTCCATCGGGGGACCTTTGGC
>JAQXNR010000102.1 GCA_029098105.1 Lachnospiraceae bacterium | reverse complement strand
AAAGGCAATTCAGAAAATGAGGGAGCGTTTGGGGTCACAGATAGAGTTGTTTATGGGATAATAGCAAAGAGATTGAGGTAGGCCTATGGTATACAAGAACGGTTTTTTTCAAATAGTCCATCAGGAAGAAGGCACATTTCTGAAATTATTTCCTGCCAGAGAGGGTGGAAGAGAGATTGATGTACGAGAAGTTGCGGATTATTTGGAAAGTGAGAATATTTTTGAATATGATATAAACGCCCTGAATAAATCCATTGAAAAACTGGGTTCGGAGCCGGAACTGGTTCGGGTGAACCGGGAAAACATACTTCCTGCGGATGAGGGAATGCTGATAGAGGTGTCCGGGGACAACCTTCAGGTGACTGCTCGCTTTTACCCGCCCTCCAAAGGAGGACATTTGCTGAATGTGGAAGAGATTTTGCAGAAACTGAACCAGAAAAGAGTGGTCTCAGGAATTGATGAGCATAGTATCCGTATATTTTTACATAAGCGGGAATATTGTAAAGATTATATTGTAGCAAAAGGAAAACCGCCCAGACATGGTCATGATGCCTGGATTGAATACCATTTTGATACGGAACGAAAGGCAAAACCAACTCTGCTGGAAGATGGAAGTGTGGATTTTCATAAACTGGATGCGATTAACCATGTGGAAAAAGGTGCGTGTCTGGCAACGCTACATGTAGCAGATATGGGAGATAAGGGCGAGGATGTAATGGGCAATCCTATGCTTCCCCACAAGGTGAAGCCGTTGTTTTTAAAATACGGAAAAAATATTCATGAATCTGAGGATAGGACGGAAATTTATTCGGACATTGACGGTCATGTGCGGTTAGAAGGAGACAAGATTTTTGTCTCTGATACTTATGAGGTATTGGGAGATGTAGATGCCTCAACTGGTGATATTGAGTATGAGGGAAATGTGGATGTAAAGGGAAATGTTCGAACAGGATTTACAATCCATGCAGCCGGAGATATTAATGTAAAGGGTGTGGTAGAAGGTGCTTCCCTATATGCCGGAGGACAGGTCGTGATACAGCGTGGTATTCAGGGCATGAATAAAGGCTATGTGGAATGTAACGGCAACCTCTATGCTAAATTTATTGAAAACAGCGTGGTAAAAAGTGGAGGTGGAATTGTGGCGGAGGCCATTATGCACAGCGAAGCGTTTGCCCGTGGGGATGTCATTGTGGATGGTAAAAAAGGTTTAATTACAGGGGGAAGGGTATGCTCTCGTTCTGTGATTGCATTAAAGACCGGTGGTTCCGATATGGGAACGACAACCAAATTGGAGGTTGGCGCAGACCCGGATGTCGTGGAAAAGTGTTATTTTCTGGCAAAACGGTTGCCAGAATTACAGCGGGATATTGATGGCAATCAAAAAATAGTAGATATGTACAGTAAAAAACTGGCAAAGGGAGATAAACTACCGCCGGATAAATTAGCTGCTTTAAAACAGGCAAAGCAGGTTGTGGAGTCGGCAACCAAAGAATTTAAGGAAAACCAGCAACAGATGGAACAGATGCAGGAAGAGATTATGGCAAACTCGAACGGGGTGATTAAAGTGCAGTCTGTGCTATATCCTGGTGTGGAAGTTACCATTGCAGATGTACAGATGCATGTTCGCAATGAAACCAAGTATTGCCGGCTTGTCCGGGATGGAGCAGACATTCGGGTGCAGGCGTATTAGTCATTTGTGGAACAGCAGATGTTGATTGTGAAGATTGTAATCGGAGGTGAAGGCAATGTCAGTTACTCCAGTGACACTACAGATGACAATTCCTATGACGAACGATATGGCGCAGGTACAGAACAATGAAAATATGCGTGCCAATACGGAACATATGCAGTTTGCTAATGCGGCGGAAAAGCAGACAAAGGTAAACCGGGAAACGGTTATTCAGAAAGATTCCACAGAATTTCCTGAGTACCGTTATGATGCACGGGAAAAGGGGAGCAATGAGTATCAGGGTAATGGGGGAAGAAAGCGAAAAGGAAAAACAGAAGAAGTTTTGTCAGAGGACCAGGATTCTGGCAAGAGCAAAGAGAAAAAGAAACATGTTGTTCAGATTGATATTAAACTGTAATACAGGCTGACATGGGCAATAGGGTAGAAATAACAAAAGGAGACAGGACATGAGTGCAACAACAGTATTTTTAGTCATAATTGGGATTTGTCTGATTGTGGGAAGTTTTATTTTTTTTGATAAAGATGAGATTTCCGGCAAAAAACAGGTGGTTATGCTGAATGATTATGAACTGGATGAGCAGGAACTTGCAAAATTGCAGGACAACATCCGCACAGTAGTCAAGGAGTACAGTGACCAGTTGGTAGAAGATACCAGTAAACAACTTTCTGGTGTTGCCAATCAGAAGGTGATGGAGGTTTCGGAGTTAGCGGATCAGGTTCTTAGTGATATTGAAAAGGCGCGTCAGGAATGTGTGTTTTTATATGACATGTTAGAAGACAAATCCGGGCAGTTAAAGGAATATGTAAGTAATTCCGCGGAAAAACTGTTTTCCATGCAGGAGGATGTGATGCGTGTTGTTCCAGCGGAAAAGAAGACAGAGGTAGAGGAAATCTTCCGCGAGGCGACTGCTGAGAGCCAGGTTAAGGAACATTTGTTAGAGCAGGTGAAACAGACAGAAGAACCAGAACTGCCGGAGGAAGAATTGGATGAGATTCAGGATGTGCAGAAGCGTAACAAGCAGATTCTCACTATGTTTCATGAAGGAAAAGAGCCTCTGACGATTGCAAAGGAACTGAATCTGGGTGTGGGAGAAGTACAACTGGTAGTAGATTTGTTTCAAGGAGAGAAATAGATGAAGATTACATATTTTTTGCGAGGTCTGGGAATTGGAATCATTTTCTGCGCACTGGTTTTGTTTTTTGCCTATAAGACTACGCCAACGCAGATGACAGATGAAGAAGTAGTGCGGCGCGCTAAGGAGTTGGGAATGGTAGAGGCAGGAGAATCAGATTCCCAATTGGATGATTTGTTTGCGGATGAGAACAAAAAAGCGGCGGATGGGACTACAGAGGAGAGTGGAAAGAAGAAAGCGTCAAAGGATACGTCGGCAACTACAGAGGAGCCGACAAAGGCAACAACTACAGAAACTGCCACCACTGAGGCAGTTACCACTGAGGCAGTAACGACAGAAGCGGCAACCACAGAAGAAAGCAAAGCGCAGACGGTGTCTTTTACAATTGAATCGGGAATGTATTCCGAAAAGGTGGCATCTACTTTGGCATATTTAGGGGTGATTTCCAATGCCAAGGAGTTTAATCAGTATTTGAATGATCACGGTTATGCTTCACGTCTGGTTACAGGAACCTATAAGGTAACAAAAGGAGAGGACTATTATTCTATTGCCGAAAAAATTACTTCCTCCCATTAATAAAAAATTCTTGCATACACCGTTTTAGTATGATATACTACCATAGGTAAAAAATAAAACACGCATTTTCGTTGCCGGGACGGTGCCAGATTGGTTCCCCGGTTAGAGATGCGGAAGAAGAAAACCAGGAGGTATTTTTAATGAGCGTTATTTCAATGAAACAGTTACTGGAAGCAGGTGTTCATTTTGGACATCAGACAAGAAGATGGAACCCGAAAATGGCTCCTTACATCTACACAGAGCGTAATGGTATTTACATTATTGACTTACAGAAGTCTGTAGGTAAGGTAGATGAGGCATACAATGCAGTTAAGAATTGTGTAGCTGAGGGTGGTAAAGTATTATTCGTAGGTACCAAGAAGCAGGCACAGGATTCCATTAAGGCTGAGGCAGAGCGTTGCGGCATGTACTATGTAAACCAGAGATGGTTAGGTGGTATGCTGACGAACTTTAAGACAATCCAGACTCGTATTGCAACATTGAAAAAATATGAGGCAATGGAGGCAGACGGTACTTTCGATGTACTTCCGAAGAAAGAAGTTATTGAGATTCGCAAGGAGATGGACAAATTACAGAAGAATCTGGGCGGAATTAAAGAAATGAAAGAGATTCCCGATATGATTTTTGTAGTAGATCCCCGCAAAGAGCGTATTTGTATTCAGGAAGCACAGGCGTTAGGTATTACTTTGGTTGGTATTGCAGATACAAACTGTGACCCTGAGGAATTAGATTATGTTATTCCAGGTAACGACGATGCAATCAGAG
>JAQXNR010000101.1 GCA_029098105.1 Lachnospiraceae bacterium | reverse complement strand
TCAGAATTGTATACGATTGATAGATATAATTATGCTAAGACTAATAATTTTGTCTTATACATTGTATCGACATTGTACCATAAATTCTTAATCTTCTCCACTCCCTTTTTTACTAATTCTTCCGTGCACTATTTTTTATACAATACTATACTACTTTAAAGTTTTAATCACTTTATTGCTTTAAAGTGTTGCACTTATAATACAATCATGCTACAATACACGAATGAATATATGGAAAGGAGAACTTCACTATGATTTTAAAAGTTCTTATGTTACTCATCTTTTTTGGCATTATGATTGCCATTGGTCTGTACTGTAGAAAAAACACTACAGATGTAAACGGCTTCGTTCTGGGCGGACGCAGTGTAGGTCCCTGGCTGACCGCATTTGCCTATGGTACCTCTTATTTTTCCGCCGTTATTTTCGTTGGTTATGCCGGTCAATTCGGATGGAAATACGGAATTTCCTCTACCTGGATTGGTATTGGTAATGCACTGATTGGTTCCCTGCTCGCATGGGTTGTACTGGGACGCAGAACCCGTATCATGACCCAGCATCTGGATAGTTCCACAATGCCGGAATTCTTCGGTCGCAGATTTGACAGCAAAGCATTAAAAATCGCTGCTTCCATCATTGTATTTATTTTTCTCATTCCCTACACTGCTTCCCTTTATAATGGGTTAAGCCGTCTGTTCGGAATGGCATTTCATATTGATTATACATATTGTATTATTGTCATGGCAGTTCTGACTGGTATCTATGTTATTGCCGGTGGCTACATGGCCACTGCCATCAACGATTTCCTTCAGGGATGTGTGATGCTGATTGGAATCGTCGTAGTGATTGCAGCAGTGTTGAAGAGTAATGGCGGCTTTCTTGCTGCGATTGACGGATTGGCAAGAATCACCGATGAAACTGCTTCCACTCAGCCCGGTGTGTTTGCTTCCTTTTTCGGACCAGACCCCATCAATCTGCTGGGCGTTATTATTTTAACTTCCCTGGGTACCTGGGGATTGCCCCAGATGGCGCAGAAATTCTATGCCATTAAAAGCGAGCATGACATAAAAAAAGGTGCCATTATTTCTACCTTATTTGCCGTTGTAGTATCTGGTGGATGTTATTTTCTGGGAGGTTTTGGACGTCTCTATTCGGATTCCATCAACATTGAAAAAGACGGTTTCGATTCTGTTATTCCAGTAATGCTGTCCCATTTGTCTCCATTTTTAATCGGACTGGTTGTCATTCTGGTGTTGTCCGCCTCCATGTCAACGCTGTCCTCACTGGTCATCGCTTCCAGTTCTACCATGACCATCGATTTCTTAAAAGACAACTTTATTAAGAATATGAATGAGAAAAAGCAGGTATTCTGCATTCGTCTTTTGATTGTAGTATTTATTCTGATTTCTGTTATTCTGGCAATTATTCAATATAAGTCCAGTGTAACCTTTATTGCGCAGTTGATGGGGATTTCCTGGGGAGCACTGGCTGGTTCTTTCCTTGCACCTTTTCTTTACGGTCTCTACTGGAAACGTACCACAAAGGCTGCCTGCTTTGTCAACTTTGCATTCGGCTCCCTGTTAATGATTGCCAATATCTTTTTCCGGGAATTTTTCCCGACTCTGTTACAATCCCCCATCAATGCAGGAGCATTTGCCATGCTGGCAGGCTTTGTCATCGTTCCGGTGGTAAGTCTATTTACTCAGCCACCAAAGAAAGATTTAGTTGAAGACACTTTCACCTGCTACGACAAGACAACCATTGTGAAGCAGAAAACTGCTCTGGGAGAATAAATTTCAATCATCATTTTTCTTCCTCTACTCCAACGCTTGTTTCCATATTTGTTGTAAACGTACCAAGGAATATGCAGCATTTGCAGGACTGGTGGAAGGCAGAGCCGTCACTGGCATCCCCAGTGACGGCTCTATATATTTGCAATATAATTTTTCAGAAAGTCTGCCATTCGAAAATATTTTTTCAATCCGGCTCTGCTGCACAAGACGGGAAATATCCGCCGGTACCACATTGCGAATACTACTGTCAGAAGAACCAATAATGTCGCAACTGAACACCACATCATAAACAGCAACTCCATGTTCTAACAACATATTCCTCTTTTCTTCTATCGTTTCCGGTTCGGCACAGGACAATACAAACGCCATCACCTTCCAAAAACGGTTCTGGGGATGTCCATAATAAAACCCCTGTTCTCTGGATTTGACAGAAGGAAAACTGCCCAGAATTAAAATCCTGCTCTCTGCGTTATATACCGGCTCAAAACTGTGGGTAACATGCTGGTATTTCTTTGCATCCCTTGTTTCTGCCATCTTTTCCACCCTTTCTAACGCATATTCCGCATCATCTCTCCCAAATCTTTCAGCATTTGCACATCTTCTTCCGTCAGTTTTATATTGGAACTGATTGCCTGACCTTCTGCAGAAGTCACCTTCACCTCAATAATTGTTCCCGGATTCATCTGGGTTCCTGCCACTGCCTGTAGAAACTTAGGGAATTTTGGATGATTCTGAGTAAAGTGATTCCACTTATTTTGTAATTCAAATATGATTCCCGGATTAAACATACTTTTCGCCTCCTAGTAAATCCAACGCATTCTTGTATAAAATCGCCTGCTCTTCTTCTTCTGGCAGGGAAAGGTCTCGTATTGCCTGCACACTCTCCTTCTGTCCACTCCATGGACTGTCCGTAGCAAACAGAATCCGTTTATAACCATGATTCTGTATCACACGTTTGAACTGCTCTTTAGGACAAACCCCCGGCACAACCGCAGTATCCATATATACGTTCTCTCCCACCAGCAGTTTTTCCACCTGTTCCCAGCACTTCCAACCTCCCAAATGTGCCAGTACCAGTTTCGTGGGGCGTACCTGCTGAATCACCTTTAATATTCTGTCCGGTGGACAATGCACCGGATGTGGAAGTCCCACATCCACCCCGGCATGAACACTGACAATCAAGTCCAACTTGCTTGCTTCCTCCAGAATATGCATATAGTCCATATCGTCGATGTACGTATCCTGGTAATCCGGATGCAGTTTAATTCCCAGAAATCCCTGTTTTTTTAGTTCCCGTAGTTCTTCCCGGTAATGAGAACTTTTTGGGTGCACCCCACCAAAAGACAAAAGGCGGTGCGCACCAGTATGGCAGTTCTCATTCAACTGACTGGCAAATGCCAGAATGCTGGAAAACTGTTCCGGTCTGGTAACAACCGGGAGAACCACAGACACATCTACATTTCCTTCTTCCATCTCCTTAAGCAACTGCTTTGCAGTGCCATCGGCATAAGGTGTCATATGACTTCTGTCTGCCAGGTTTTGTATCGTCCGCTCCGCAATTTTGTCGGGAAATACATGGGTATGAAAATCAATAATCACGTTGTCCTTCCTTCTTTCCTAATACCTTCTGCTTCGCTTATTATTTCCCGATTTTGCTCTCCTCAAACAGTTTCCGGTTGTCTACTACCCGCACTGCTTTTCCCTCACTTCTGGGAATACTCTTTGGTGCCACCAGACTGACATCTACAGCAATACCCAGCATAGACTTTAAATGAGCAACCAGTTTTTTCTCTCGGGATGTTTTGTCAATCGTATCCTTCGGCGGATTGTCCGGTAACCATTCCACATCACAAGCAATGGTGTCACTGTTATTTACACGGTCTACCACCAACTGGTAGTTCGCTTCATAACCATCATTTAATAAAACCGTTTCAATCTGGGACGGAAATACATTCAC
Organism: Lachnospiraceae bacterium; assembly: GCA_029098105.1. GTDB lineage: Bacteria > Bacillota > Clostridia > Lachnospirales > Lachnospiraceae > NC2004. The sequence continues at coordinate 160 of JAQXNR010000101.1, read as the reverse complement.
TCCCTTAACAACCATCATATCATCACTTCTGCCCAGTGGTTTACTCATACGGATATGGGTGCGTCCACAGGAACATTTCTTACGGGAAAGCACACAGATATCCCGGGTGCGGTAACGCAGCAACGGAAATGCCTTCTTCGTAATACAGGTAAATACCAGT
>JAQXNR010000100.1 GCA_029098105.1 Lachnospiraceae bacterium | reverse complement strand
GCCTGCGAGCAAGCTCGCGTCAGCCGCCCACACCCCGCTATGCACTTCTCTTAGCTATCGTGCGGATAACAGGACTTGAACCTGCACGGGATTCCCCACCAGAACCTAAATCTGGCGCGTCTGCCAATTCCGCCATATCCGCCTGCGCAGGTTATTCCCTCCTGCGTTTTTCAATCTTGCTTATAATACAATAGAAAAGCAGCATTGTCAAGAATGCCGCTTTATAACAGAAACTTCTCTCATTAGTTGGAAATCTTCGTGAGAACTTCTCCGCTGGGAGTAGTAATCGTATCCTTCTCTGCATCGTAAGTGTATTCCTTTTCACCGGCATTATTATCATAAACCAGTGTCAACTTGTCTCCCTTCAACTTCCATGTTCCCACAGCCGACATCTGTCCCATCTGCAAGGTCACATTTTCTCCATCAAATTCTATATAAGTCAATTTGTCTCCTACAGTATAGGTTCCGGAAGGACCGGTTTGCTCACTGCAACCAAACATTACCATGCTCAACATCATTACCATCGCCAATGTAACTAGTTTCTTCGTCATTGTCTTCATTTCTTACACCTTTCTATCTCTTACTCAAATTCTTTCTCACCAAAGGTATTACGTCCTCCTTCTTTTGCCTCATACAGAGCATCATCTGCGCACTGCAAAAAGGCATCAAAATCCGTAATCCCTTTACGGTACCACGCAATTCCCATAGACATCCCAATCGACTTCCTTGTTCCATCTGGAAAATCAATCGGCTCTGCTGCCAGCATTTTGTAGTAATCCCGCGCCAATTGACGAATCTCTTCCTTGCTGCTAAAACCATATACCACCAGGTAAAACTCATCGCCGGAACGACGCGCCACAATACTGTTACGACTGCTGAAACGGGAAATAAATCCCGCCGCTTTCTGCAAATACTCATCTCCAAAAGCGTGTCCGTATGTATCGTTGATTCCTTTGAATTTATCCAAATCAATCATAATCATAGCGCCCACACTCAAATCCCGATTCTGCAGCAGACTGGTAACCTCTCGCTGAAAAGAACGGCGGTTACGGATTCGTGTCAACGGGTCATAATCCCGCTCCCGTATAATCGCCTGCTTCTGCTTAATGTCATCGGTAACATCCGCCACCATACCAAAGGTCGAACCATCTTCGGCAATGACATTGATTCGCACATAGCGGGGACGCTCCGCCGTCCCAACCTGGTAAACCTCATCCTCACCGGGAATCGGGGTTTTAATAATCCATGCCAGCCGCGTGCGGAATAATTGTTTGTCCTGAACCATAGGCCCCAGTTCATCTGAAGGAATCCCCAGCAACATTCCCAGGCGATCTGTAGTCATAACCCGTCTCGTATCTTCGTTGTACTCAAATACGGCAAACTGGGCATCCATCATTTCAAAAACCCGGGTCAGCATACCACTGGTACGGCTGATACTGCGAACCATCGCATTAATCCCCCTGCTCATCTGTTCAAACTCCGTGTTGCCACGAACGCAGGAAACAACATCCAGATTCCCCTTAGAGATATTCTCCATATCCCGGATTAACTGGTGCATACCATCAATCATCTGCCGTTTAATCAAACCGTCAATAACAAAGAACAAAACAATCAGAGTTACTGCCAGAAAAACGACACTATACTCTAACCCCCGGACAACAGCAGCGGACACCTTCAAAAAGTGCAATAATATTACTAAGCCGATTGCCAGTGCCATAATCGCAATCATCACTACGCCCATCGCACTTCGCATTTTTTTACGCATAGAAAAACCTCCATCACCTATCATAATCCCCGCCATTTATGAACTTATTTTACCACAGCATGCTATATTTTCACAATACTATTTTCAGATTCTGCAAAATAATAATACAATAAACAAAAAATGGGAATCCCTTTTCGGAATTCCCATCAGTTAATAAAAATGAGGCATCGGGGATTCGAACCCCGGACAACTTGATTAAAAGTCAAGTGCTCTACCGACTGAGCTAATACCCCATATAAAAAACTATCCAAAGAACGGTTTGTAGTTCTTCGAGACCTGGGCCAGCTGGATTCGAACCAGCGAATGCAGGAGTCAAAGTCCTGTGCCTTACCGCTTGGCGATGACCCATTATCTGGGTATAGGGTGGATAATGGGACTCGAACCCATGACCCCCAGAGCCACAATCTGGTGCGCTAGCCAACTGCGCCATACCCACCGTAGTGTTCCGGAAGGGATTCGAACCCCCGACCCACGGCTTAGAAGGCCGTTGCTCTATCCAACTGAGCTACCGAAACATAGCATTAGCATAAAGGAAAGCGGGTGAAGGGAATCGAACCCTCGTGTTCAGCTTGGAAGGCTGACGTTCTACCATTGAACCACACCCGCAAGGTTAAACAAATATTAAAATCGTAGTATCGGGGTGACAGGATTTGAACCTGCGACCTCTTGTTCCCAAAACAAGCGCTCTAGCCAAGCTGAGCCACACCCCGCTGTGCTTTGCAAGGCTTTCCTTTGCCGCGACACAAGTAGTATTATATTATAGCACTTTCGAATTGTCAACAACTTTTTTCTTTTTTTTGAAAAAAGTTGGGAAAGCCTTATTTTGCACAGTTTATGTTGCTTTATTCTTATTTTGTAGGCGTTACTGAGTCATCGTCGTCATCGTAAATGTCATCATCAAAATCATCATCGAAATCATCCTCAAAATCATCCAGGTAATCCGGAGTCATGTACGAATAAACTGCATATGCAATGGCTGCTACGGCAGCAACTGCTCCAATGATGGCAAGTACCACTACAATCTTGCGGGAAGTCTTCTCTTCCTCTTCCTTTTTCATAAATTTTGCTACGTTTACTAAATCCTCAAAATTCTTCATACTTTCTACATCCTTTCCTTTTCCGTCATTCTGTCTGGGCAAACAACCACGCTTGCCTGTGCTAACATATAGTATAACACAAACCTGCCCGTTTTACTATATCCTATTCCTCTTTTTTTAATTTTGCAAATGAGGCAAACATCCTCTTAATTCCACATTTTTCGAAATCTACCGCCACTTCAAAATCCGCACCTGCCGGAATAATTTCCTTCACAATACCCACTCCGAACTTTATATGCCGCACCCGGTCTCCAATTTCATAGGAAAGGGCGTCCGCGTTGGTGGAAAAGGTCTGTTTTTCGCCAGGTGTCGTTTTTTTGTCAAACAATGTATTCGAATCCTGCCTGTTACCAGAACTTTTCAACTGGTAGGAAGGACGCATACGGGGCGTTGCCTCTTTTACAAAATATTCCTTTGCCGTTTCGTAGGCATCCCCGGTCAGACGCTCCGGCGTGTACAAAAGCATAGGTGGAATTTCCCGAACAAATCGGGACACCCGATTATATTGTACCTGCCCCTGCACTCTGCGCCGTTGTGCTGCACTTAAAAACAATGCTTTTTGCGCCCGGGTAATTCCCACATAACAAAGGCGGCGCTCCTCCTCAATCTCCTCTTCATCCTCTGCCGAAATACTGCGGTAACCCGGAAATATTCCGTCTTCCATTCCACCCATGAAAACATAGGGAAACTCCAGTCCTTTTGCACTGTGAATGGTCATAATGACAACTGCATCCTCGCCGGAAAGGGAATCAATGTCTGCAATCAGAGCCACCTCTTCCAACAATCCCTCCAGTGTGGCATGCTCATTTTCCTCCAGGTAAACTGCAATCTTGTTTTTTAATTCACCCAGATTCTCCAACCGCTCCCGGGACTCATCAGTATGTTCCTGAACCAAGACATCTGCATATCCCGTCTCTTCCAATATAGCGTCATAGAGTTCTGCCAGATCCACCCGTTCTGCCTGTTGCCGCAAATCGTCCAGCAACTGGGTAAACCCAGACACCTTCTGGGCAGTTGCCTTCGACAAATCCGGAATGTCCTGCGCCATATAAAGCGCATCCATGAAACTGACCTCCCGGTATAAAGCATAGTTCTGCACCCGGTCTATCGTTGTCTGTCCGATGCCCCGCCGCGGAACATTAATAATCCGTTTCACCGCCTGGTCATCATTGGGATTACTAATTACCTTCAAATAACTTAAAATGTCTTTGATTTCCATGCGGGCATAGAAGTTGACTCCTCCTACAATGCGGTAAGGAATATTTTTCATGAGAAGTTTTTCCTCATATACCCGGGACTGGGCATTGGTCCGGTTGAGAATTGCAAAATCTTTGTAAGCCGCTCCCTTCGTATTCACCATCTCTTCGATTCTGGACGCAATTTCCTGGGCTTCCACATAATTGTCCTCATATTGTACAAAACTAATACTGTCCCCTTCCTCGTTTTCCGTCCAAAGAGTCTTGTCCTTACGTCCGAAATTGTGGTGAATTACACTATTGGCTACCTCTAAAATATTTTTGGTAGAGCGGTAATTCTGTTCCAGTTTAATCGTTTTCACATCCGGATAGACCGTCTCAAAGTCCAGAATGTTATGAATGTCCGCTCCCCGGAAACGGTATATGGATTGGTCATCATCTCCCACCACACAGAGGTTGTGGTGTTTTGCCGCCAACTGCTTTATAAAAAGGAACTGCACCGCATTCGTATCCTGATACTCATCCACCATAATGTATTGAAAACGGTCCTGCCACTGCTCCAATACTTCCGGGTGATGTTCAAACAGTTCTACGGTTTTCATCAGAAGGTCATCAAAATCCAGAGCATTGCTGTTCTTCAACTGCTTCTGGTACTCTTCATAAATCCGGGCAATTTTCTCCTCCCGGAAATTGCCATGCACCTGCCGTTTATACTCATCCGGTGTCAAATATTGGTCCTTGGCATGGGAAATGGCATTCATAACGCTGCGCTCCGGAAGCTGCTTTGGATCCACCTGAAGCCGCCGGAAAATTTCTTTTATTACCTTCTTCTGGTCCTCTGTATCATAGATAGAAAAATTAGTGTCATACCCCAAAAGAGAAATATGCCTTCTCAATATCCTGACACAGGTAGAATGAAAAGTACTGACCCATATACTTTCAGAGCCATAACCAATCATGTCATCCACCCGTTCCCGCATTTCCTTTGCCGCTTTATTCGTAAACGTGATTGCCATAATGTTCCACGGGTTTACTCCCTTTTCCTCAATTAAATAGGCAATTCTGTGTATCAGCACCCGGGTTTTACCGGAGCCTGCCCCAGCAAGCAAAAGAAGGGGGCCCTCCGTATACCGGACTGCCTCCTTCTGCTGGGGATTCAATGTGTCATATATGCTCATCGTATCCTCCTGATTGTATTTCTAGCATAATTTAGTTCCGCAGTTAGAACAGAATCTGGCTCCATTTGTAGGTGTTCCACAATTTGGACAGAACTTCGGAGCACCGCCTGCAGGAGCACTCTGTCCTCCCGCTCCATTTCCTGACAGATTCATCTGCTGTGCCATCTGGCTGCCCATCTGCATTCCCATCATCATCCCTGCCATATCTGCTGCTACTCCTCCGCCATTCACATTGCCGGATGCCATAGCATCTACCATACTTACCTGCTGGTAACGGGAAGTATCTCCTACCATTCCCTGACCTGCTACCTTGTTCACCATCTTCTGCACTTCTTCCGGGTAACTGAAGGACTGAATCTGGAAACCGGTAATGGAAATTCCGATTTTGCTGATTTCCATGTCCAAATCTTCCTTAATACCATTGCCGATGGCAATCGCATTTGCCTGAAGATTAAACATATCCTTGCCTTCCTGAAGAATCCACTTCATCAGAAGACTGTCCAGTACCGCACTGACACGTTCCCGCACATCTTCTATAGAAAACTGCTGTTTCACACCTGCCACTTTTTCAATGAGGGCAAGGTAATCGCTAATTTTGCAGTTAAATGTACCCATCGCGCGAATCGGCATGCCTCCCGGCAACTGCTGGTTTGGAATGTTAATCGCCTGCTTGGTTCCCCATTTTACAGTAAATTCCTTCGTATTAACAAAAAGCACTTCTGCCCGCATGCCACTGTTGAAACCGAACTTAAATCCCTTTAAAGTAGAGAGAAAAGGAATAATCTGCGATTCTATGTCAAAACTTCCTTCGTCTGTGAAAACACCTTCCCGCTTACCATTATACAGGAATATAGCATCCTGTCCCGGACGAATAATCAACTTGGAGCCCTTCTTAATCTCCTTGTTCGTCCATTTCCAGAACATAATATCATCGCTCTGCTCTTCCCATTCCACTACATTTGAAAATTGATTCCGAAAACCCATTGTAGAATCCTCCTATAATCCCATCTTAGCCTTTAACGCAGCCAGTTCATCGTCCACGGCACTCGTCTCTGGTACATCGTATTTTGCTGCCAATGCGTCCACAGAGTCTTCTTTACTGTTCAACTCGCTCATAGCATTTGCCTCGTCCAGCATCTTGTCTGCCTTTGCTTCCCACTTGTCAAAGGCTGCCATGCTGTTGGCTGCCCCATCGAAAGAACTGGTCATTTTATTCATATGCTCCTGAGTCTTGGCAACCGCCATCTTCGCCTTAATCGCATCTCTTCGCTCATTCAGGCTGGCAATATCCTTCTCCAGTTTGTCATGCATCTGACGCATCTTGTCTGCATTTGCCTGTGCTGCATTGTAGGATTCACTCAGACTGGTCTGCTTCGAAACAAGTTGCTGTTTTTTCTCCAGAAAAGCCTTGGCATCTGCTTCATTTCCCGCAAGCAATGCCTTCTCTGCATATTTCTGCATTTTGTCAATCTCTTCATTGCATTCATCCAGTTTGCGCTTTGCCGTAGTCGCATCTGCCATAACAGATGCCGTCTCTGCCTTTACCTTTCCCAAATCGCTTTCCAGATTGCGCAGCGTCTGGTCAATCATCTTTTCCGGATTCTCACATTTATCCAGCAAAGCATTGATGTTGGCTGACATAATATCCCCAAAACGTTTCAAAATTCCCATATCCAATTCCTCCTTAACATTATAAAAGCTATGAAGCCATACATCGTACCAACTGCTCATAGCAACTTCGGTTGAACTTATTATACATTATTTTTTATGGCAGGTCTATATAAAACCATCCACGAAAAATTACTTTTTGTGAAGGTGCGCACACGATAGAAATAAGGGGAAAAGGTAGTGCACAAAATGATTTTGGAAAATTTCACAAATTTTTGGAAAAATAAAAGAAAGCCTTGCCATGTAGTTTTAAAAACTATATACTTAAGAATAACAGTTACAAACTTATTGTGAAGAGGAAGGAAGCAATTATGGAGAATCATAAAAACCGTATTAAAGAACTCATTAAAGAATGGATTCGTCTGGATTACATCAAGCCAGAGGACGTTCCTTCCATCGAATTGTACATGGATCAGATTACTACCTTTATGGACAAGCAACTTGCCAACACCAAGCGTTTTGATTCGGACAAGACCCTGACCAAGACAATGATTAATAATTATACGAAAAACGATTTACTGCCTCCTCCTGTAAAAAAGAAATATTCCAAGGAGCATATTTTTCTTTTAATTTATATTTATTATTTTAAGAATTCTCTTTCCATCAATGACATCCAAAAAATTCTGGCCCCCATGCTGGAGAAGTTCTGTCAGGAAGGGGATTGTTCCGATATGGACAAAATTTATTCCACTATTTTTGAGGCGGAGCACACCCATTTCAAAAATATACTGGAGAATATTGATGCCACCCACAACCTGTCCAAGTCCCTGTTTAAAGACTATACCGGAAGTGACAGAGAATATTTGGACACCTTCGCATTTATGGCATTGCTGAGTTATGACATCTATTTGAAGAAAAAACTCATGGAGAAACTCATTGACAGTTGGGCTGAAAATGATTCCCCGGAAGAATCAAAAAAAGAGGCAAAGAAAAAAGAGCCAAAAAAAGAAGGCTCCTCAAAGAAAAAAGAAGAAAATTCCTGATGTCCTCTATTTTTCTGTTTTTTCAGATTTGTTTTTCTCCATCCGGGTCAACACCATCTCATAACTGTCATTTCCGTAAACAAGGGAACGGTTTACTCTGCTGATGGTGGCAGTAGAAGCCCCAGTTGCCTCCGCTACTTCTGTATAAGTATGGTGCTCCCGCAACATTCTGGCAACCTGAAAGCGCTGTGCAATAGACAGGATTTCATTGACCGTACATACATCCTCAAAAAATGTAAAACACTCCTCTGTCGTCTCTAACGTCTGAATTGCCTCAAATAATTGTTCTACTTCTTCTGTCCGAATACCTTTACCCATCTCTGTCACCTCGCACTGTTACTACACTACTTTACCGTGTGAAATCATATATTAGTAATATAGCACAGGAATCACCGCTTTTCAAGGTGGATTCCTACTCTTGCGTTTATCCCCCCTATTCCAAAGAACTTATATTCCTCCATTCACTGTCCGCTATTTAGACTCAGTTCCGGAATCGTCATTCCCTCTTCCATATAATTTGAGAATTCTATTGTCAAATCTTTTATTATCTCGTTTCTTTGTTTTGTACTACTCTTTAGAAACAAAGCCTTTTTTAGATTATTCATATAATAGTTTAAAACAATAGTTCTCAAAAAAACTTTCCTACTGAGGCCAGTTTTCCCGATGTTTCTCCAAAATGTGCAGAAATTCTTCCATATTGTAATTCATCACCAGTTCCGCCGGGTATCCTGCCTCCTCAATCACCTGCTGCGCCATCTCACAGGCTCCCACATCATAAGAAATATGAGCATCGCTTCCCATCATGACAGGGATTTCATACCGACTGCACGCCTTTAGCAGTTTCAAATCATTTTCATAGGCATTGGGACGAATTCCCGTAGGCCGCAGCGAGGCATTATTAATCTCAATAATCTTACCATACCGTGCCGCCCATTGTGCCAGTTCCTCATAATCATAACCATAGTTTCCATCATCCGGATGCCCCAGAATATCCACATAAGGGTTTTTTAAAGCCCCCTTTACCGCTTCCATCACTTTGCCTTTCTTTTTCGGTGGAAAAATATTGCGATGCATGCTGGCAATTCGTACATCCAATTTTCTAAGGGTACTCTCGCTCATATCTACATTTCCCCGGGCATCCCGGATGTTGAGTTCTACTCCCAGTAAAAGACGCAATCCGTCAATTTCCCGGGGAACCACGCGCAGGTTCCGAAAATAAATCTCCTGACAACTTCCCGGCATCAACGGCGCATGCTCCGTAATACCAAGCCCCTTTAATCCTTTTTCCTTTGCCGCTCTCACCATTTCCTGCAGTGTGCTATAAGCATGTCCACTGGCAACCGTATGAGTGTGTACATCGATTTCATAGTTCATTTCTTCTACCTCACCTGTCTCTTTGTTCCCATAAAGAAAACACAACCCAGAAGTCTTTGTACCTCTGGGTTCTTTCGTGCTATTTATTTGCGCCGCAGCATTTCTTGTATTTTTTACCGGAACCGCAGGGACAGGGCTCATTGCGCCCAATCTTCCGCTCTTTGTTGACAACGGTAGTGGACATTTTCTGCTCCTTGTAAAGAGCATCCCGTCTCTCCTGAGGTAACAGGGCATCCCATTCTTCCAGATTATATAACCAGTCTGCACGACATGCCACCATGTTATAATACAATTTTTCCAAATCAATGTCCAACGTTACCTGAGTATCCTTCTCCATCGTGTCAATCGGATTCGGAGTCACTAGACTGTCATTGATTCCATCTAAAAATCCTGCCATCAAAATCGTCTCGGTCTCATATTTTGCAGCTAATTCCTCAACGGTACCAGAAACCGTTTCCTCAGAATGGGAAAGCAGTTGTTTGTAAATTCCCTGCTCCATTGCAAAATAAGATGCCCAGAATTCCTGCCCCTCTTTCGTTCTATCATCAAACGAATAGGCCCAGTCTCTCCACTGTTGTAATAATGCCATATACTCTGCCTTCTTTCCTCTTTTTCAATCAGTTTTCACCTGATTCCAGCAAATTATAGCAAAAAATTGTCAAAAGCGCAACCAAAAAGCCGGAAAGAGTAAAACCTCCGGCTTTGCTCTCTATTCCTCGGACTCCTCACCGGTTGTCTCCTCATCCGTTTCTTCTCCGTCCTCTTTTGCTTCCTCAGCGCTCTCTATCTCTTCTGTTTCTTCCTCTTCGGTATCGAAGGAAATTTCTTCCCCATATTTTTCTTTGTAGTCTTCTGCCAGTTCTGTTGCCTCCAGACTGGTAACGGTAGCCTGTTCTACCATCTCCAGTGCAAAATCCATAATAATAGCCGCATCTTCTGCCTTGCGGATTGCCTTTGCCTCATCCTTCGCTTTCTGGTTCTCATATTTCTTCTGCTCGAATTCCTTCTCCAACTCTTCTTTTTTTACTTCCAGATTCATCTGTGCCCGGAGCAGTTCTGAGGACAATTTACTCTTGCTGCGCTCTGCCTTGCGTCGCAACACCTCTGCCTGGCTGATGGCATCTCCTTTTACATTCTGAATACTGACCTTTAAATTCTCCCGGGGTTGTGCAGTAGCATTGGCTGCCAATATCTGCAGTTCCTCCACCTTGTCTTTAAACTGGGAAAACTTCTCGTCCACATCAAATCCTGTAATTTCTTTGCCCTCTGCCTTCTGTTTCTTCTGCTTATTTGCAACAACCGCTGTCGCAGCTGCGGCTGCAACTACTCCTGTCAAAAATACTTTACTTTTCTTACCCATACTGGTACCCCTTTCTGTCGAATATTTCTATATTACAGTGGAAGATTCTTCCACTACACGAGTATATCACATTCATTTTTTGAAAACAATGTGCGACACAAAAAAACCACGAATCCTTTTCCCTCTTTTACAACAATTTTTTCTTTGCAAAAAAAAGAATACTGCCCAGCACAACGATGATACTTACCATCCAAACCATGACATAACCATATTTCCAATGCAATTCAGGCATAAATTCAAAATTCATTCCATACCAGCCCGCAATCAGTGTCAGCGGTAAAAATACCGTAGTCACTACGGTAAACACTTTCATAATACGGTTCAGATTGTATTCCAGGTTGGCGTCCAGTGCTTCCCGCAAATGAATAACACTCTCCCGGATATCCTGAGTTCCCTTGCTCAGTCTTTTTGCCTTTTCTGTAAACAATGTGACATATCGGCTTTCGCTGTAGCCCAACACTTCCACTTCACACTCCCGGATGCTCTCTCCCACATCAACCATCTGCTCATAGTAGTTTTTTAAAATAGAAAGTTGTTTTTTCAAAAAGAAAATTTCTTTATTCCAGCGCTCATCCATACGGTTTTCCACCAGTTCGTGCTCCATCTGTACAATCTGTTTTTCCATTTTTTCCAGTGCTTCATTTCCTCCTGCCAGAAAGCCATCTAAAAAAGCAAAAAGAATCCGTTCCAGTGTAATCTTTTTCTCGTAGCGCTTTAATGCCTGACGCAACATATTCTCAATTTCTTTTTCTTCTTCCAGAACACATATAATGTAAAGCCTTTTTTTTTGCAAAATCAGGGAACACTGGCATCGACTGCGGTTCATGTGCAAAACATCAATCACAGTAAGACTTCCATAGAGCAAATCTCCTTCTATCTGCATACTGCTTCGAAAGGCTGTGTCAATCGTTTTGCACCGCTTTACTACATAGTCCGGAATCATAAGTTCCTCCCACCGGGCTTGCAATGTATCCACTCCCATACAGGCAATCAACGGCTGCTCCTGAACCGCCTCGTAATCTTCCCAATCCACTTTATGGAGTTGTCCGGATTTAATCTCATATAACATAAAAACGCCTCCATGGGAAGTATTCCACGAAGGCGTGAAAAATATACTACTGCATAAATTTATTCTGAAAACGTTCCCACTCAGCAATGGATTTGGAAAAACTTACTGTAATCATATAGGTAGTTTCTTCTAAATCAAGGAACATACGGTAAGAAAAACCGTTCTCTACCTGCTGCGGCTCCAGTTGGAACAAATATGCCTGAGCGTCCACACATTTTTTAATGACGCTGTCATATTCCAATGGTGCCACCGGCTGATCTGGTACTTGTTCCACCAGAACATCATTGGCATCGTAATATTTGTAACCTTCTTTTACAATGGACTCCACCCGGGCATCCAGCAAATGCAGTTGAAGCGTCTCAATATAACGCTCCTCCATGGATTCATTCCGCGGATTGGTTGCCTTTGCCACCGGCGCCGCAATCTCCAGTTGTATATTGTCTCCCGATTTCCATGAAACAAGTTGGGAATCCTGAAATATAAATTGCTCTAACTGATTTTCCAGCTGAAAACGCATTTTCTCAAACACTCCTGTCTATGCACTTAAATCCAGATTCATACCGCTGAGAAAACTGCCTTCTATTGTTTTTCGGGCGGCATCATATGGATTCTGTTCATTATATGTAGTTTTTATTGTGGTATTGGTCTCTCCACCTGCCACATAGGTTCTGCCGCATTCCGGACACACCCCGATTTTCAAAGAGACTGTGGCAGAAAGCAACTGCTTATTCTCCTTTGCTCCTTCCTGCCTCGCGTTTGCCACATGCTGTAACTCATGGGACATCACGGTTGACGCTGACTGTTCCGGAGAAATATGTCCCGGTGCCTTAAACGAAACGTCGGATTCATCAGAGCCGTCTTGGTATTTACGGTTCTTACAAGTCTGACATTCAATGGGCCGGGAAACTCCTGAATTGCTCTCTACCCTGCGCCCTTCCTGGAGACTGCGGCTTCCCTGTACCTGGTCTACCCCATTTACTGCCGCCACTCTGGAAGTATCATATAGTGGTGTCATATACATATTCGTTCCATAAAATCCAACTCCAATCATAACACACCCTCCTTTCTGTCACCGTATTATAATGGATTATTTTGCTTTTGTCGTCATTGTCGCCACATTTCCCAGTTTGTCTTTTACTTTCAGGGTTACCTTTGTACCCTTTTTCAGTTTCTTTGTGCCAATGGAAAAATCACCGTTGGACTTTGTCTTACTCGTCTTTGTTTTTCCATTTGCTGTGACGCTGACCGACAGTCCCACGGTAGTATGTCCGGTCACTTTTTTACTTCCCGCTTTTACTGACAAACGCTGGAACTTCAAATTCCACTTTTTATTTTTCGAATTATTGGAATAATTCAGTGCATAATCTTTGGCGGCTGTAATCTGGTTTTTGGAAGCGCTGGACTGAACCGTTCCATTAAACAAAATTCCATATTTTCCACTCTTACTCACCTGATTGCTAACAATTTTCACACCGCTACTTTTCTCTGCCACAATTCCAGAATTTCCGGTAACGGAAATGGTGTTTTTCTGGATTTTGCTCTGGTTTGCCTTTGTAGCAAAAATTCCAAAATTCTTTGCAGATGTAATCCGGTTATTTTGTATTTTCACTTTCTTGGAGGAAAGTACTGCCACTGCATTTTTTCCGGAGGATTCCACATTATTTCCAATGAGCTGCATCCGGTCACAACCTGCATCTGCGCAGATTCCTCCCGCCTTGTCCTTCTTTACCTTGTTGGAGCGAATAGCAGAATCCGGGCACTGGTTCATATATATGCTATGCTTCTTTGCAGACGTGACCGTATTACCAGACAAGGTAATCTTCTTGCTTCTCTGGGCAATTATACCATTCTCCTGGGCACTTGCCACAGTATTGCCGGAAGCATTCACATTACTGCTGTCCGAAACCAGAATACCGGTCTGACTACTTTTTGTAACGGTATTTCCAGAAATGCTGACATTCTTAGAATATTTCGTGTAAATTCCTGCCAGTTTCGTGGCATTCCCACTGCCCTGCGGCGTAATTGTATTTCCAGAAATGGTCACACCACTCATGATTCTGTCCTTGTTACCTGCAATCTGAATTCCAAATCCATTATTTTTATCCGTCACCTTCTGTATCTGGTTGTCAGAAATAATGGTTTTCAAATCCCCGGGGACTCCCTCTGTGGCAGTTCCCTTCAGTGGCTCCAAATAGTTGGAATTACCTTCCTCATCGTTGTCGCAATCCGCCGGGTCTGCATACAGGTATACTTTAATTCCGCAACCTGCATTGGTAATACTATTCCCGGTAATAGTTACATTTTTATAATGGTATGCCTTAATGGCTTCATATGTAATATTCTGAAAAGTATTATTCGTAATTGTCATATTGGAAGGGTACAGTCCTGCCACCGCAATATGGGTTCCCAGTCCACGGGGAACCGAATCAAAACTGCAGCCTGTAATCGTAACATCCTGACAAATGGTATCGTCATATACTGTGTTGTCCTGATTGGAAGGTGCCATAGAATCATTGTGCATACAGTCAATGTGAATGGCCTCCTTCTTCGCACTGTAATTTCGCATTTCCCGGAACGTACAACCACTGATGGTAACCTGCTTTACCCCTTCAATCGTAATAAAGTGGCTTTCGTACAAATTCTGCATCGTCAGATTCGTAAAATTCAAATTGCTGCCATGCATGAAACGGAATGCCTCCATGCTGCATCCATCATTTTCCTCACCCGGTTTTCCCTGAAAATCCCAGGTTCCACCGTTTACCGTAATATTGCTGGCACCCGAATAGCCTTTTTTCCCGGAACAGAAATTGGTCAGCATCGGAGCCTTTCCATCTTTTCCCTCACCAGTCACTGTGCGGACATATTTCAGTGTTGCTCCGGTTGCCTCAATCTTCGTATTGCCATACACCACAAATGCCTCGGTAATTTTGTAGGTTCCCGGCTGAATAGTAACCGTCAGCAAATCATACTGGGGCGTGTCTCCCTTCTGCAAATCCAACGCCTCCTGAATCGCTTTTCCCCCATTATAATTGCCTGTTGTAATCGTTACCTCATGGTTTCCTGCTGCTTTCACCGGAACCAGCAAAAAGGTAAACAATAGACACACGACGCTGCTTAATAATAGATTTTTCCATGTCTTAGTTCTCATTTATCCACTCTCCTAACTGCAATCACCTGATTATTATAAATATAACATTATGTTGCCAGCGACGCAATAGAATGCTTTAAACTTTTTTATTCGCAATTCACATGCAAGTATGCTATACTTTTACAGAAAATACAACATCGGAGGTTATTCTATGAAATATAACAAATATGCCCGCATTCTGGCGTGGCTTGCTCTTTTTATTATTGTCGCACTGATTGTTCTGTTTCTTTATTGTGCTTTTACCGGTAAAAACTTTTTTGGCAGCCTGTTTTTAATCATTGTCATACCCGTTATTATATGGGCAATTCTCTTTTTCGCCGGATGTTTTCATGAAGACAAACCAGATGATGAGAATTCCGAATCCTCCTCTGAGGAAGAGTAATACAGCAATCTTTTATTCTTCATAATACAAGTTCTGCAAAAAGGAAATCCCCGCTTCTGTTCGGAATATATTGCGCTCTACACGGCGGATTTCCGGCAGTTCCACTGCCTCTTCATCAATATTTACCAGCATGTCTGCTTCCACCAGTATTTGAAAATCCATGTTATTTTCAATTTTTGTATAAGAGTGATGGTTTCCCACCAGGTAACTAACCCGCTCAATAAAATCATTGTCAAAGCCACCTACCCGAAAAAGCAATTGTTCCGCTAAAGCAGGTCCCTCTTTTTCTTGTAATTCCCCGCTACAACTCCCATATTTCTTTTCACACACCTTGACTCCGATGTCGTGTACCACAGCTGCCACCTCCAGAATGCTCTGGGTCCGCTCATCTAGTTCTTCCATTTTTCCAATAGCACTGGCAAATGCATATACTTTCATAAAATGATTAATTCGTTTTACATCTCCACAATCAAATATCATCATCTCGTTAATTACTTTTGCAACTGAATTCATCTCATTCACCTCTTTAAATTATTTTTTACCCGGATTGCCACTCTGAATTGCATCCATGTGCTGCTTCACCTGTTTCTCATACCCCATATCTGTTGGTTTATAAAAGCGGGTTCCCACAAGGGCATCCGGTAAATACTGCTGGGCAACATAGTGATTGGGAAAATCATGGGCGTATTGGTAACCCTGACCATGTCCCAGTTTTGCTGCTCCTTTATAATGTGCATCCTTTAAATGATTCGGCACTTCCCCTGACTGCTGGTGCCTTACTGTTTCCAGCGCCTTGTCTACGGCTAAATATGCCGCATTGCTCTTCGGTGCTGTAGCTACATAAATGGCAGCCTCTGACAATAAAATCCGGGCTTCCGGCAACCCAATCCGCTCCACCGCCTGGGCACAGGACACTGCCACCGTAATTGCCTGGGGGTCTGCCATTCCCACATCTTCGCAGGCACATATCATAATTCTGCGGGCAATGAAAGTGACACTTTCCCCCGCATCAATCATTTTTGCCAAGTAGTAGACCGCAGCATCCGGGTCGGACCCCCGCATACTCTTAATAAAAGCAGAAATCGTATCATAATGGTTGTCACCCTGCTTGTCATATTTTAGCGCCCGCCGTTGTATGCATTCCTCTGCCACCGGAAGGGTAATGTGAATCCTTCCTTCCTCATCCGGTGGAGTGGTCAGCACTCCCAGTTCAATGGCATTCAGTGCTGCCCGGGCATCTCCCTCTGCCATTCCCGCCAGAAAATCCATAGCTTCCTCGGTAATATCCGCATGGTAGGCACCCATCCCCTTTTCCACGTCTGTAAGTGCTTTGTGAATCAGTTGTTTGATGTCCTCGGGCTGGAGTGCCTTCAGTTCAAATACATTGGAACGGGAAAGCAACGCCCCATTTACTTCAAAATATGGATTCTCGGTTGTGGCACCAATTAATATAACCGTTCCATCCTCCACAAAGGGAAGCAGGTAATCCTGCTGCGCCTTGTTAAAACGATGAATCTCATCCACAAACAGTATGGTTTTTTTCTGGTACATGCCATACTGTTCCTTTGCCCGCTGTACAATCTCTTCCATATCTTTCTTTCCGGCAGTGGTAGCATTAATCTGCTCAAATCGGGCACTGGTCGTATTGGCAATCACCTTTGCCAGAGTGGTCTTTCCCGTACCGGGAGGTCCATAAAAAATAACAGAACCCATTT
This sequence comes from Lachnospiraceae bacterium, assembly GCA_029098105.1. Lineage (GTDB taxonomy): Bacteria > Bacillota > Clostridia > Lachnospirales > Lachnospiraceae > NC2004. Next base: position 28,614 of record JAQXNR010000100.1, on the reverse strand, counting down.
TGTCCGCCGCAATGGCACGATAGAGCAGTTTGTCCTTTCCGACAATGTGCTGCTGCCCCACCACCTCATCTAATGTAGAAGGCCGCATTCTTCCTGCAAGAGGAGCCTCTTTCTCCCGCTTTTGCTGACCCATATACTCAAATAAATCCATAAAAACATCCTCACTTTTTGTTGAAATTTTTCATTAAATTTACCTTTTTTAAAACTGGACTATGTATATTTTACTCTATATTTGGAGAAAATCATACTAAAACTTCGTTACATTGTCTGTATACACTTTAAACCTACTGTGATATTATACTAACAAGCAAGAAAGGAGGCATCATTATGACTCAGGCACAAACACAGTTACCAAATGATCCTATGATTCTTTTAAGCTACATTAACACTATGTTACGGGACAATTATTCCAATCTCAAACTTTTATGTGATGATTTGTCCGTATCCAAAGATGAGATTTGTACCAAACTCTATGCATTAGGTTATGCATACGACAAATCATTAAACAAATTCATCTAATTCATTTGTTTACAACCATACTTTTCACGTCATATAATCAGCAAGAAGGGCATATCCAACCGATATGCCCTTCTTCTATGCTATTGTATTAATTCTAATTTTTTCAGCATTGCTTCCATTTCCGACATGTCAATCGGTTTCATCAAATAACCATCATGCTTATGCTCTTTGCTCGGCTCACGCTGATCCATTTCATTGAGGGCGCTGGTCATAATAATCTTACAACGTTTGGAGACATTAAACTCCTCCTCAATATCCCGTATGGCATCCAACGCCTTATAACCATCCACTCTCGGCATCATAATATCCAGACATACTAAATCATAAATGTCGCCGGTCTCAATCTTTTCCAGGAAGAAATCCACCGCTTCAATACCATCGATTACACCATCTACCTGACCGTATTGCTCCAATACCTTAGTCAAATATTTTCTGCTGGCCAAATCATCTTCTGCTATCAATATATTCATGGAATATCCCTCCTTATTTGTTCGAAGCCCACTGTAATATCTGGTTTACAATCTTCATCAATTCCTGCTTCAAGCTGACATCGTGGTACATGACTCTCCGGTTCAGCACCATTCCATTCATAATGCTGATTAATACATCTGCCAGTTCTCTGGCATCCATACTATTCTGAATCTCTCCTGCATCAATTCCAGCCTGAATCAGTCCCGCAAGGAATTCAGAACGTTCCTCTATACACTGGGAAATTAACTCCCTTGTTCCAGAGTTGTGAAGCAACTCCTCATAATGCAGAATTACTGCAGAAATCTCCTTATAATTGCCATAGTAGGTTGCATAGGCATCAAAAAAATGCAATATTTTGGCGAATACATCGCTATCTTTCGATTTGACCGTATCCATAATACTCTTATCGAACTTTACAAAAAATTCAACGACCGCTTTTAATACTTCATCAATGCCACCAAAATATTTATAAATTGTGGCTTCCTGAAGATTCCCCTTCATTGCAAGCCCGTCCAATGTCAATGCGGACAACCCAGACTCACTAATAATCTCAATAGCAGCAACCAGAATACAATCCTGTTGGGAAATGAAATTACTATTCATACCATTCTCCCCTTTCTCCATTCTTATTCATGTCCAACTAATCTGCCTTTCCATTTAGAATTCTATATGTTCTATCATGTAGTATGGTAATTTCCTAAAATCCGCAACTCAATGCTGGTTCTGGAAATCTCCGACAACGCCATAGTAACTTCTGCATTCTCTAAATTCCCAATAAATTCAATGTAAAAATAATATTCCCATTGTTTCCCCGGAATCGGTCTGGACTCAATCATAGTCATATTCAGATTATGATTCACAATAGAGCCCAACACGTTATAAAGACTTCCACTCTCGTGGGGAAGACCAAAGGTAATTCCAATCTTGTTCGCATCCTTTGTGTAAATCCGATTCTTACTCAGAATAATAAAACGGGTTGCATTATTCCTGTTATTATTGGCAACCGGATTCAGAATCTCCAGCCCATACAATTTTGCCGCCCGTTCACTGGCGATGGCTGCCTGGGAATAATCCTGCTCTTCCTTCACTTTCTTCGCACTCTTTGCCGTATTATTCATACTGACCAGATGCCAGTCCCACTGCTCAAGAAACCTGCTACACTGCATGAGCCCCTGAGGATGAGAATACACGGTGCGAATCTGCTCCAGTTTCGTCCCCGGAAGTGCCAGCAATGCCTGATTCACTTCAATAATCTGTTCTCCTACAATGGTCATATCATATTCACTTAACAAATCGTAATTGCTCTCCACATTACCCGCCGAAGAATTCTCAATCGGAAGAACTCCATACTGCGCCTCATTCTGCTCCAGAGATTCCATAACTTGACGAAAACTTCCTACCGGAAGACGGTGACAACTTTCTCCAAAAAAGTCCACTGCTGCCTGCTCCGCAAATGCTCCCGGCACGCCGGAGTAGGCAACTACAGTATTCTCATCCACCGGAATACTCTGGATTACACAAAACTCCTTTAATGCGGCGTCCAGCACCTCATTTACCGGACATAATTCCTTATTATTCTGCGACATGTAACTGCTCCTTCATTTCTTCTGATAACTGGTAATATTTACAATTACACCGTACTAGTATATCATTATTTTGCAAAACAGTAAATATATGTTAGACACACTTTCTTAAAAAATCACAAAAAACGCGCCAGAGAAAGAGAGCCGAATAATACTACCACATCTTCCGGATTACTGCCTCTTACCGCTTCCGACAAGGCTTCCTCCACCTGTTCAAATGCCTTTACCACAATCTGTTCTCCCCCCAGGCACTCTTTCAGCACCCGTTCTGTCTCCTGTTTCAACTGCTCTGCCGGTAATGCCCGTTCCCGATTCGGCGGAGTCACCGTATAAATGGATTGCGCCATTGGAACAATCTCAGTCAGCATCCGGGAATACTCCTTGTCCTGAAATACACCGATTACAAAATGCAGGTCACGACCAGAAAAATAGACAGCAAGGGTTTCTTTCAGCCGCCGGATGGCATCGGCATTATGGGCACCATCCCGTACCACATAAGGACGCTTCCCCATAATCTCAAATCTCCCCTTCCACACTGTCCGGGCCAAGCCCTGTGCAAAGGCTTCCTCCGACATAGGGAACTGCTCTTTCAACCGATTCCACACTGTAATCGCGCAAGCCGCATTGTCAGGCTGGAATGTTCCCAGAAGGGGAATTGTATATTCCCGATCCTCATATACAAAACGAGTTCCCTCTATACTGTATTCCGCTTTTGGAGAAACCACCTCCAGCACTTCGCACTCGTAATCCGCAGCCTTTTTCAGCAAGACTTCCCGGCATTCCTGTACCATTGGAGCAATTACTACCGGAACCTGTTTTCTCATAATTCCTGCTTTTTTCTCCGCTATTTCCGTCAGACTATTCCCCAGAAATGCCATATGGTCTTTGCTGATGGAACAAAACACAGTAGCCAGAGGATGGTCCACTACATTGGTGGCATCCTCAGAGCCTCCCATTCCCGTCTCCAACAACACCACATCTACCATTTCCCTGGCAAAATACAAAAAGGCGATTGCCGTCTCCACCTCAAACACAGTAGGATGTAGAAAACCATCCTGAACCATTGCCCTGCAGGCTTCTTCTACAGGCTCTGCCAGGGCCGCAAATGTCTCCTCACTAATATATTCCCCATTAATCTGAAATCGTTCCAGGTAAGTAAACAAAGTTGGAGAAATATATCGTCCTACCCGGTATCCACCTGCTTTGAGTCCGCTTTCCAAAAAGGCAAAAACGGAACCTTTTCCGTTGGTCCCTGCAATGTGAATAACCGGGCGCCGGTTCTGGGGATTGTCGAGGCGTCTCAGCAATTCTTTCACTGTCTTAAGTCCCAGCCGTTTGCCAAAGGATTCGCTGTACTGTATAAATTCATAAGCCTGCTGGTAATTCATTCCACCTTCACACTCTTTCCTTCAGTTTCTTCTCAATGGCTGCAATCACCGTCTTTAACGCCTTAATTCTGGCATATTGCTTAGAGTTTGACTCCAGCACACACCAGGGCGCATAAACCGTATTTGTTTTTTGCAGCATTTCATTCACTGCCTCTTCATAAGCGTCCCATTTTTCCCGGTTACGCCAGTCCTCATCCGTAATCTTCCACTGCTTTTCCGGCGTATTCTGACGCAGGGTAAAACGCTCCAACTGGGTGTCTTTGTCAATCTGTACCCAAAACTTTACAATCACTGCGCCCCAGTCTGCCAACTCCTTTTCAAATTCATTAATTTCATTGTATGCCCGCTGCCAGTCATTCTCACTACAAAAACCTTCCAGTCGTTCCACCATAACCCTGCCATACCAGGTACGGTCAAAAATCGCAATATGCCCTTCCTTTGGCAACCGCGTCCAGAATCTCCACAAATAATGCCTTGCCTTTTCGTGGGGCTCAGGACTGGCTATAGGGTGTACCTCATACCCTCTCGGGTCCAGTGCCGCGGCAACCCGTTTAATGTTACCGCCCTTTCCCGCTGCATCCCATCCCTCATAGGCAATCACAACCGGAATCTTTTTCCGGTATAACTCATTATGCAATTCCCCAAGACGTTTCTGACACACCTTTAATTCTTCCCGGTATTGTGCCTCCTTAAGCACCTTGTCCTGCAAAGAAATTGCAGAGAGTTGGGGAATGGCTTCCAGAGGAAAACGATTTTGTAAAAGAGGCACTGCCCGGGACGGATTCATCAAAGCGGTATCAATCGCCTGCACCATAAGTTCCAGCATCTGCAGTTCCGCCCATTTTTTACTCCGGGAATCAATAATATACCAGGGTGCACTGGATTGGTTCGTCTGCTCCATATACTCATCATATACATTTTCCCATTTTTTATAATTCCGATTCTGGTCTAAATCTGCGTCCGTCACCCGCCATTTTGTAGATTTGTTCTCCGAGAGTTCTTCCAACCGTTTTTTTTGCTCTTTCTCTCCAATATGAAAAAATAATTTAAGCACCAAATACCCGTTGTCCGTTAACTGCCGCTCAAACCTTTGAACGCTTACCAGACGATTTTTATACGCCTCCTCATCCAGTTCCCTCTGCACATAACCCCTGGTGATTTCCTTCATCCAACTTCCCACTAAAAAGGCAAACTTGCCCGCCTCGGGAATTTTAATAAAGTGGCGGTACAAAAACGGTCTGCGACGTTCCTCTTCGGAAGGCTCCTTCCCCACATCCACTTTAAAAAATCTTGGGTCCATATTGCGAATTACCCTGCCCAGCACACTTCCCTTGCCAGCGGCGCCCCATCCCTCCAATATTACCAGTACCGGAAGGTGCTTTTCCTTAATGGCAAGCTGCCTTGCCGCAAGTTGTATCCTCGCCTGTTCCAACCGTCTGCTCAATTCCTCATTATCGGGCTTTTCTTCTTTTCTCCAGTCTTTTAACATAGAACTCCTCCTCTGCCTGTATACTTTATATCCTTTAGTATAGCACAGGCAGAGGGGTTTTTCTATCCTGGAATCCACCTGAGAATTGGCAAAAAAATAGACCAGTTGTTTTCAACCGGCCTACCAAAAACCTGAGTTTTTGAGTTTAGGATTTATATATGTAAAATGAAAAATTGAAGGCGGCATAAAAGCTACTTTCATTAGAACAACAAAGAAAAGGCGCTCTGATTGTAATTCTCAGAACGCCTTTGTTCAATACTTATACTACACAAACACAAAGATTTTGTCAATCTTTTTGCCTGTCAATATTCGTCTATTCTCTGTGCTTATTTTAGTTTTTTCTGCTGTATCGGTTCTACATCTTCCGTAATCGGCTCATCCATCACATAACCTTCTGCTTTCAACCGCTGAATCAAAGGTTCCAGCGCCTCCACCGTGTTATGCCGCGCCTCAAGGTCATGCATCAACACAATTGAAGTCTGATTATTTTTCCGATTCAGTTCTACATTTTTCATTACGTTTCGAATCAGTGTGTCAACGCTGAGATTCTTCGTCACCGCATCCCCGTTCAATGCATTCCAGTCATAGTATATATAACCTTCGTTCCCCAACCAGCGAATCAGTTCCTCCATGGAAGTATTGCAGACTGAATTCGCACTTCCTCCGGGGAAACGGTATAAATGCGTGCGGACTCCGGTAGCCGCATAAATCAAATCCGACATACTGGTAACATCCTGTTGAAACGCCTCCAAAGAAGAATAAATTTTGTCATATTCATGGGTGTAAGAATGAATTCCAATTCCATGTCCTTGTTCTACAATTTTTTTGTATTCCTCCATAGATTGGGAATCGGTATGTCCAATCACAAAAAATGTAGCCTTTACTTGATTTCGTTCTAGAATTTCAAGAATTTCATCCGTCTGTTTGGAAGGTCCATCGTCAAAGGTTAAATATACCCGACGTCCATCCTGCATCTGCTGCATACTATCTTCTTTGTCTCCCGAGGCTGTCACATCGTCTCCCGCAGTTTCCCTGGTCTGGGACATTTTAACGGAATCCGCTGCATCCTTTTGCCCTGCTAAATAACTAACCTGCTGTTCCATATCCGTCACCTGGTACAGTAAAAATACACTGAATACCGCCGGTGCCACAGAAATCAGACACAGTATCCCTACGATTATATTTTTATACCGATTAATACGTTTGCGCCGACGGACCGTCTCCTGATTCTGCTTCGCCCGCTGCAAAGCAATCTGACGTTCCTCAAGCGTCTCTCTTTTCTCTTCCATCACGACTCACTACCTATTATTTATAATTATAAATTTCTAAAAATCTTTTCCGGTTTTCTTTAGTATTCCCAAAATAACTTATGCTATTCTGCCCCGCTGCAAAATAAGATTATTTATATTGCTTTCCATGGGAACCTTCCGGATTTGCGAACAATACCTTTGCCAACAAGCCCATACCGCCAAATAATAAAACAAACATGACGATTGTGGAAAACAGAGATGTGCTGCTCCAGCGCAGCGACAAATTGCTGATTACATTGGCAATAATCAAAAGCAAACTGAGCACACAACATATTTTCGAAACAATGTTATATTTGTAAAACAAAAAAATTATGCTGGCAATCAGCGGAACAAATACCAGTCCATCCATCCGTCTTCCACCAATAAAAAATGCAAACAGACCAGAGGTATCAATCACACGGACATTTTGTAGAAACAAGTAACCTCCCGTACAAAGCATTGCCAGTCCGGCAAAAAATTGAGCCAATTCATTTCCCGGATGCTTCTCCGGTTCTCTATTATTCTCAGACATATCCGCCCCTCCTTTGGTATTCTTTCCAACTAAGCACCATCATTATACTGAATTCCCATGCGGTCCGTCAAGTGACAGTTGAAATTCGTGTTTATTTAATTGAAACATATGATTTTCGCAATTGCCTAGTTATAAATATAGAAAAGGAGTTAATTGCCCAGCCAATTTCCATCGGCTCATGCAACTAACTCCTTTATAAAACAGCATATTCTTTATCCTATTTTGTCATAAGTTCGCTTGATGTCTATACCTCGAATAATAAATCGCCATAAGACGGGAATGGCCATGCTTCCTTGTCCACCAGGAATTCCAGTGTATCTGCCGGCTTGCGGACTGCCTCCATAGCAGGAATTACGCTGTCGCAGTAGAATCTTGCCTGTGCTGCAACATCTGCTTCCTTTTCCGCTGCCTCTGCAGTCACTTTTTCCAGAACTGCCTCTGCATCCTTCAATGCAACCAACTGCTCGTCAATGTCCTTAATCTGCGCCAACTGAACGGAAGGCTCAACACCTGCTGCCTTAATCTCATTTGCGCCACATGCCAAATCTGCTTCATATTTCATAACCGCAGGAATAATCTGCTTCTTAGCCATGTCAATCATAGTCAGTGCCTCGATGTTGATTACCTTAGCGTACTCCTCGTACTTAATCTCGGCACGGGACTCCAACTCAACCCTTGAGAATACACCGTGTCTCTCAAACATGGCAACCGCCTCATCGGTAACCAATGCCGGAATGGCATCTACTGTAGTACGCAGATTCGGAAGTCCACGTCTCTCTGCTTCTGCTACCCATTCATCAGAGTAACCATTGCCATTAAATACAATTCTCTTATGCTGGGTAATATATTTCTTAATCAAATCATGTACTGCCATATCAAAGTTGTCTGCCTTCTCCAACTCATCCGCAAACTCCTTGAATACATCTGCTACAATCGTGTTCAAAATGATGTTCGGATTTGCAATGGATGCAGTAGAACCAAGCATACGGAACTCAAATTTGTTACCCGTGAAAGCAAAGGGTGAAGTCCGGTTCCGGTCGGTTGCATCTTTCTGGAAATCAGGAAGGGTGTGCACACCGGATTCCAGTTTGCTTCCCTGCAGAGAACGGGTTGCCTCTCCTTTGTCTGCCAACTGATCCAAAACGTCTTCCAACTGCTCACCTAAGAAGATGGAAATAATTGCCGGAGGTGCCTCATTGGCTCCCAGACGATGGTCATTTCCTGCACTTGCAGCAGAAAGGCGAAGCAAATCTGCATGTAAATCAACGGCACGCAAAATAGCAGTTAATACAAGCAGGAACTGTATATTTTCATGAGGTGTCTTACCCGGATCCAGCAGATTCTGACCGTCATCAGTAACCATTGACCAGTTGTTGTGCTTACCGGAACCATTGATTCCATCAAAAGGTTTCTCATGAAGCAGACAGGTTAATCCATGTCGGTCTGCTACTTTCTTCATCATTTCCATAATCAACTGGTTGTGGTCTGTTGCCACGTTGTTGGATGCATAAATCGGTGCCAACTCGTGCTGTGCAGGAGCAACCTCGTTGTGCTGTGTCTTTGCAGAAATGCCCAATTTCCAGCACTCCTCATTCAGTTCCTTCATGAAGCCTGCAATACGCTCCTTAATAACACCAAAGTAATGGTCATCCAACTCCTGTCCTTTCGGAGGCATGCCACCAAACAGGGTACGTCCAGTGTAAATCAAATCTTTTCTCTTTAAATATTTTGCTTTATCTACAATAAAGTATTCCTGCTCCGGTCCTACAGAAGTTGTCACTTTCTTTGCAGTCGTGTTACCAAATAAACGCAAAATACGAAGTTCCTGCTTGTCAATCGCCTCCATGGAACGCAGCAACGGAGTCTTTTTGTCCAAAGCTTCTCCGGTATAGGAACAGAATGCAGTCGGAATACAGAGAGTACATCCGTTAGGAGACTTCTTTACAAATGCAGGTGAGGTACAATCCCATGCAGTATATCCTCTCGCCTCAAATGTTGCACGAAGTCCACCAGAAGGGAAAGAAGATGCATCCGGCTCACCTTTAATCAACTCTTTGCCGGAAAATTCCATAATGACTCTGCCATCTTCTGTGGGACTAATAAATGCATCATGCTTCTCTGCGGTTACTCCGGTCATTGGCTGGAACCAATGAGTATAATGGGTTGCACCTTTCTCAATCGCCCACTCTTTCATCTCATGCGCTACCACTCCGGCAATATCCGGATCCAATTCTTTACCTTCTTCAATCGTCTGCTTTAATTTTTTGTAAACATCCTTCGGCAACCGCTGACGCATTGTGTAGTCATTGAATACATTTGTGCCAAACTCTTCCTTGACATTGAATTTTTTCTCTTTTTCCATACTGTGAACACCCTTTCTCATATATATTTTGTAGTTGCATAATCTTTATGGTGACTGTATACAGTACCCGTACTATCTTATGCCAGCTATCTGCGCCTATGAAAAAAGGGCACTTCTCCCAAAAGAGAACGCCCTTGTCCTTATTCTTAAACCACTCTGGTTTTCATATTCGCATCAACTAACTGTAATTTACACTATTTATTCCAAAAATGCAATAGCAAATATCATATTTCTTTTCCAGAAAATCATTTTTGTATAATTATATAAGAAATCGCATAATTGTTTTGAATTTTTGTGAAATCCTACAAATTTGCAGGGTAAACCTAAAAATTGTATGGTATTACTTCGTTGTAGTTGTTGTGTTTCCAGTTCCATTTGTGGTGTTCGTATTGTTCGTGGTGTTTGTAGCGTTGTTAATCGTAACCTCGGTAACTTTGTTGTTCGCCTCGTCTTTCAGGTAAATCTTACCGGTTTTCGCATCTACATAGTAAATGCCCTTGCGCTCACCCTCTTTGTTGTTCGCTGTATCATACAGTTCAAACTGGTATCCCTGGTTCTCATTGTCATAGGAAACCAAATCTTTTTTCGCGTTTCTTACTTCATAATTGGCATTGGTGTCATTCATTCCCATCTGCTGCATGAAATAGTCATGGGCATCTTCATAATTGTCAAAGCCGTTGGAGCCATCAATCAAATCTCCCACTGCGTTGCCGGCATCCTGTGCCACATCCCCGACTGCATCACCTACATCTTCTGCTGCATTTCCCAAATCGTCTGCTACATTATTGGTGTTATTTGCCTCTGTGTTGTTCTGCGCATCCGTTGTCGAATTTACACCTCCACAACCAGCCAGAACAAAGGTCATCAGCGCCAATGTAGTCATCAGTGTCAATAATTTTTTGAATTGTTTCATCTTAATCTCTCCTCTAAACATTATTGTGAATGGATTTCACTATGCTTAGTATGAATCAAATTTACCTTTTTATTCATAAAAAAAGAGTTTGATGAAAATAATTATTTTACATAGCCCGGGCGCTTCTCAAAAACCGGCGCCGGCTCATCGGGATACAAACGCTGGTATATGGTATCATACTGGTAGTACATCTTCTGGACCCCATTTTCCAGTAGAAAATAATGACGTATATAGGGAATCAGAAGAACCAGAAGTGCCACAAACAAAACAACCAGGGAAATAGTAAATTGCATCATAGTAACTAAAAATACCATAATCGTAGCAACTGCGAACAGACACATTACAATTAAATGTACAAACCGCTCATGCTGAAAAAAAGCAATTTCCCGCAAATGCCTGCAGAGGAGTTGTTCATAGTTCGTCTCCTCATCATCCTGTGCCAGTATTTCATCCATCCAATGCAAATAATCTAAAATGCGTTCTCTCATAATACAGTTCTCCCTTCTCTGCAAATCTCCAGCACTTTCTCAAATTCCAGACTGCCCCCAAACAAATCCAGAGCGCTTCCAATCGTGACATCCATCTTATTCTGTCCCATCTGCTTTAACAAACGGATGTCCTCGTAACTGGACACGCCACCTGCATAAGTAATCGGATTGGTCCGGGCATCCGCCAGAATGGAAACCAGTTCCTTTTCGATTCCCCGAGCCTGTCCTTCTACATCCACCGCGTGAATCAAAAATTCGTCACAGTAACGTCCCAGTTCTTCCAAAGTCTCTTTATTCACTGTCACATCGGTAAACTTCTGCCAGCGGTCTGTCACAATGTAGTACTGACCATTTTGTTTTCGACAACTCAAATCCAGAACCAGTCGTTTTTTTCCGGTTACTGCAAAAATTTTTTCAAGATTTTCATAATTAATTTTTCCATTTTGAAAAACATAGGAAGTTACAATAACATGGGAGGCTCCTGCATCGAGAAAGCGCTCTGCATTGTCGGCATGAATCCCGCCGCCAATCATCAGCCCCTGAGGATAGGCATGTAACGCCTGCATCGCCTGTTCCACATCCGCCTCATAATACTCCGAATCTGCCGCATTCAGAAGAATAATATGTCCCCCGTCAAGTCCTGCCCTGCGGTATAAATCCGCATAATAGGCACCGCCCTGTTCTGCCACAAAGTTCTCTCTGGCATAATCTCCCTCATCTCTGAGACTGCCACCTACAATTTGTTTTACCTGTCCATTGTGAATATCGATACACGGTCGAAATCGCATGCTCCATTTCTCCTTTCCTACTGCAATCCAAGGGCCGCTTTTGCCAGTTTGTCCGCCATGTCATTATAATAATCATTGGAATGTCCGGTCACCTTGACAAAAGAAATCTGGACCTGCCGGCTCGCCGATTCATAGAATGCTTTATATGCCTTCGTTCCCTCTTTATTCGCTTTCCACTCTCCCAGACACCACTTGGCGATTCCCTCGTAATCATGGTAAATAACCACTCTGCTATAGCCATGTTCCAAAGCATACTGCATTGCCGCTTCCGCACCTTTAATCTCTCCCGCCACATTGTGCATCTGTGCCAGAGCAGCATCGGAAAATTTGCGGTTAAAAGTCAGTTCCTTCCCATCGGCAAGTACCACCATACCATAGGAATATTCTTTCGTCTGGGAATTGTAACTCCCATCCACATATACCCTGAGAGCATCCGGCTCCTCCGGCTGGAGGTTCACTGTCTCCTGCGGGAGTGGCGCATTTTCACGCCCAGTTTGTCCCACAAATTGGGCTGCCTCCTCAGCAGTAGGAAAACTCTTATAGGTGGCTCCGGGAAATCCATGTACCTGCTCTCTACACTCCTCCCATGTCTCATATACTCCGGGAATTCTTCCCTGCTTTACCCCATAATACTTCTTTGCCATACTGCTACTCCTTTTCCACAAGCCGGATGTCCAGCCGCATTCCCATACTGTCCGCAATCCGAATCAGCACATCCAGAGTAGGCGTGTAATGCTGCCCTTCCACCCGGGCAATATTGGGACGCTTGATTCCTGTATAGTCTGCAATCTGCTGCTGGGTCATTTTTTTCGCCTTGCGCAGTTCCAGCAATTGTCCCACAATCTCACTGCTGACCCGCTTCTTCTCCATCTCAATAAACTGCTGATCCTGTCCACTTCCACTAATATAATCCATATTCTACATCCTCCTGTAAATATTCAGTATCGAAACTGATACCCATTATAGTGTATTTTCGGTTTTCTTGCAAGCCTTATATATTTCAAAAGTTTTCAAAAATTGTTTCTTGAATTTTGGTCCAATTTTTGCTTTTCCAAGCCCATCGCGAAATTCTACCATTCCTTTTCCTACATTGACCCAGCCAATATAATCCATATTCAACAGTGCATTTTTACTGCACTGGACAAACCGCTCCAATCCCAGCCGTTCCAACAACCAGGGAATGGTAACATAATTCATGGAAACCGAATCTCCCACTGTGTAAACCGTCATAACCTTTCCATTTTTCTCGGCATAAATAATATCCCGCAGTTTCTTAACGACATAAATCCCACTGCTTGGCAGTGCAATATAATCCCTTTCCTGAAGCGTAATTCGGGGCAATTCCAACGCCTCTCGCATGGTGCTTCGTATCATTTCTGCTGTCAATGGTTTTTTCAAATAGCGAAAACAATGCAGTTTCGTATAGGCTTCCATAGCCGGGTCCTCTACAAATGTAATAAAAATCATAATTGCCCGGGCATATTTTCGAATTTCCCGCATCTGCAAGGCAAATTTGATTCCCGAGGTGTCCTTAGAGTTGTGGGAATCAAGAATAATGTCAATCAGAAATACATCAATATTGTATTCTAAAGCAATTGTGTACGCTTCCCTGGCATTTGCCGCAGAAAAAATATTAGCCCCCATATCCGCAATTACATTTTCCAGATGACTGCGGGTAACATCCTGTTTTTCCACAATTAATACATTTCTCTCGTTGTCACTCCTCACTCATGCAGCCCCTTTTCTCTTGTGTTATCATACCATTCTATTGTACACTTCTCTTTCCCGTTTGTGTACTATTTTTTCAAAACTCAATTTCACCGCTGCCCGGCAATTACCTGAAACGTCTCATATACATCCAACGTTCCATATCCCCAGTCCGGATTCGGATATTCCAGCATTGGTTTCCGAGCTGCTCCCCGTATAAGCAGAGAACGGATATCCACGCCATCCATATAAGTAGCATTTCCCCGGGCAATTCCATATTCCATGAGCAGTGCCGACGCACCCGCCCCGTGGGCAGCCGCAATCGAACTTCCAGTGCGGTAGCCATAACTTCCATCGGTCAAAGGTCCATATACGTTGACTCCGGGCGCAGCCAAATCCGGTTTTACCTGATTCGTCCGGGTATACCCTTTACTGCTCTCTGGTGTCAGTGCATCGGAATAGTGATTATACATTCCCATGACCAGCGTACTGGTAGCACATGCATTAGAAGTCAATGTCGTATAGGGATTGGACTGCAAAAAGTAGGTATCCTCCGGTGCAAACTGGGTTATGGGCATCCACATATGATACTCCGTGTCAAAAGAACCTTTTGCCGCTACCTGTATTTTCCACACACCCTCTGCCGGAGTCTGAAAATGAAGTACTACCACATAGTCTCCTCCCTGACTTACCGTTACATAATCATAAATGTATACTTTACTGCCATCCAGTATAAAATCATATTCCCGCACTTCATCCCGTTCCGGCGGCACTGGAGGCACCGTTTTTCCACTGGGGGACTGTATTCCCACATAAAAAGTATTTAAGGAATTCCCCCACAACTCTACGCAAAAACCCTCTACATTTTTTCCTACTTTGATTTCTACTACATCCTGAAGATTCTCACTCACGCGTCCATAATAATGCCGTCGTGCATTTCCTTCATTTCCCGCCGCCTGTACTACTGCCATGCCACGGGAATTGGAAATCTGGGACATATAATCGCTAATGGGCATCCTCCCATCATGTCCTCCCTGATTCGTGCCCAAACCAATACACATAACAACCGGTTTGCGGTAATACCAGGACAATTCCAGTAAAAAAGAAACAGCATTATAAATGTCAATTTCCGAATATGCCACAACCCCATCGGGAATTGAAAAAAATCGGCGCATATACTGTTTCATTGGCTTTAATTTTACCACTGCCAGGGAAGCATCGGGAGCCATACCGATAAAATCTGCCTTCCTGTCTACCTTTCCGGCAGCAATTCCAGCCAAAAAAGTCCCATGTCCTTCCTCATCCCGGCTGGGTACCACATCATAGGGATGTTCCGATTTCAAAGCGGCTGTAATCTCCTCCTGATTATAATAGGTTCCGTATTCCCACCGAAAAAAATCTGCCTCCTCTGTATACTCCTTTTCCGACACAACGGTCTGGTCCCATAGTCCCAGAATCCGGCTGGTTCCATCCTCATTTTGAAAAATAGGCAAGTCATAAGCGATTCCTGTATCCACAAAACCCAGTATGACCCCTTGCCCTCGGAGATTTAAAACCGGCTGGTTCTGAACTCGTAACACCCCGGTGGCTTCCACACTGGAAGTATCCATCAGTCCGAATGCTTTCGGAATTGCTGTATACCCAAACCGGGTTACATCCTGAATGAGTTTTTTCATGTCCCCTCTACCAGACAAACCCTCTGTATTTTCCATTGGAATATGTAAAAAATCATATTTCAACCCCACCTGCTCGGAACAGGCGTTAGGAAAATATTCCTGCATCCGCTCCAGAATCAGGGAACGCTCCACAATATAATCATAATACTCCTCTGACTGATTGGCAGTACCACATCCTGTTTTTGCCATTCTCTGCTCCCCGTAATGTTCTCCTTTATACTATATTCCTGTCAAAAAATAAGGTTCCCACAAATTTTGTGGAAACCTTATTTCATCTCATTCATTTTGTTGCATTGCTGTTTCCTGATTCTCCTCTATCGTCCTCCTCAACTTTTGAATGCCCGGATGGGTAAAAAAAGCAATACAAACCGGAACACAACAAATAATCCAGGTAACCGGCTCACAAAAGCAGACCGCAGTATAGCCGAGAGGTTCAATAAACAATACTACTACGATGAGTTTCCCCAGCATTTCCAAAGTACTTGCCACCACTGGCCAGAACTTCCTGCCAATGCCTTGCAGCGTGCTTCGCATAATACAGAGGACAATTAATACATAGTAAAACGGCAGATTGATTTTTAAATAATTTGCTCCCGTTGCAATAATTTCTACATTACCAGAACCTGTCAATGCCGCAATTATCGGATTGGCAAAGAGGTAAGTTATGGTAATGGCAATCGTAGACCAGCCGAAACCGAGAATATGACTTTTTTTCACACCCTCTAAGACTCTATGCATTTTTCCAGCCCCATAATTCTGACTGGCAAACGTGGTCATTGTTGCTGACAGAGTAGAACATGGCATCATATAAATCTCACTGATTTTTCTGGCAGCCACATGGGCAGCAATCGTGCTCGTACCGAGCTGGTTAATACCACTCTGCAAAATAACCGTTCCCACATTTACCACAGCATACATCAGACTCATTGCAAACCCGGAGGAAAGCAGTTCCGATGCCATGTTTGCAGTCAGAGAAAAATCTGCCTTGCAAAGACTTAACTCCGGACATTTTTTCACCATATAAAAGAGACACAAAATTCCCGAAACCAGTTGGGACAACACAGTTGCCCAGGCTGCTCCTGCGATTCCGAAAGAACAGATGCCAATAAACAAAAAATCCAGCACAATATTTAAAAAAGAAGAAATCACCAGAAACAACAATGGCGTTCTGCTGTTTCCCACCGCTCTTAAAATACTCGCCAGCATATTGTAGAACACCATCACCACCATGGCTCCCACAATAATTACAATATAGGTATAGGCATCCTGAAAAATCTCCTCCGGTGTATGCAGGGCTGCCATAAAAGGCTTCAGTAACAAGCAGCAGACAATGGTCATAACAACGGCTACCACCATTGACAACAGAACAGTCCCTGCCATCGCCTGTTTCTGTCGTTTTTCATCCTTAGCACCAAAATACTTCGAAATCAATATGGAAAATCCATTGGTCATACCAAAGCAAATTGAAGTCATCAGGGCGTAAATGGAACTGACAGAGCCCACCGCAGACAGCGCCTGGTCTCCCAGAATATGTCCTACAATCGCGGTATCCGCCAGATTATAAAATTGTTGGAACAGATTACTTGCAAATAAAGGCAGTGCAAACAATAAAATCAACTTTGTTGGATTGCCCTTTGTCATATCCATATTCATGTTGGAGATTCCTCGCTTTCTATGTTATACTTTAGGTAATTGCCAAATGATTTTGCATTTTCAAGCATATTATAACGATGCTTCGTTGCACAAAAGAAGACAAAAGGGAGGTACTATCATGCAGCCTGCAAACCACGAAATTATACGCATAAATCCGGAATTGAATATGCGTTACAGTGTACTTACAGTAACCAATGTCTACACTGCCATGCACTGGCATGACAGTATAGAAATTCTATATGTAACGGAGGGAGAATTGTCTGTCACTGTAAACAACAAAAATTACCGCTTACACCGGGATGATTTTATTGTGATTGACCGGAAAACCATTCATTCTACCAGCAACAAACGCAAAACCCGGTATTTGCTCATCCAGATCCCCTACAGTTTTCTGAAACAGTTTATTCCGAATGTTGATTTTATTCGTTTTTCCGGAATATGCTCCCTTTTGGAAAAGGACAACCGGGATATTCTGAACAGCATGAGGAACACTTTGTCCCAGTTGTCCTATTTATATGAACATCAATATGATGGTTACCACATGCGTTACTTCAGTCTGTTGTTTTCGTTTTTGGACTGCCTCTTTACCCATTACCGGGAAGAACTGTCCTCCAGCGAAATCAAGAAAACAGAAAAATATATTGAACGGCTCTCGCTGATTACGGAATATGTAGAAAATCATTACCAGGAACCGATTACTCTGCGTGAGGCTGCCCAAATACTTTCCATCAATCCGGAATATTTTTCCCGTTTCTTTAAAAAGTACATGGGCATTACATTTTTGGAGTATGTCTACTCTATACGACTGCAATCCGCATATCAGGAAATCATCAATACAGACTTGCCAATTCAGGAGATTCAGGAGCGAAATGGATTCACCAGTCCAAAAATCTTTTCCCGGATGTTTCGGGAGCAATACGGGAAAACTCCCCGTGAAATTCGAAAATCCGCTTCTGCTTCTTCCTCCCGTTTACTTACAGGAGAATTGTAGCAGGAATGCGGATTCCAAAACAGATACAATTATGACGAAATTTATAGACAATATTGACTTTTCAGTCCTGGGCAAAAAAGGCAGAAACAAAGCGGTTCAGCATTTGCAAATCTACGGCTGCCGCCGTTTCCACGGCAGAATGCATCGCCAGTATCCCAACCCCTGCATCCACTCCCGGAATGGGAATATAGGAAGACACAATCGGCCCTAGTGTAGAACCGCCAGGAATGTCGGAACGGTTAATCTGGCGCTGGCAGGAAATTCCATGTTCCCGGCACAACTGCAGAATCACCCCTGCGGACGCACTGTCCGAATGGTATTTCTGCGAACCGCTGGTTTTCAACACAACGCCGCCGCCAAGCAGGGTCTTCGTGGTGGGGTCACTCTTTTCACCATAATTCGGGTGGCATGCATGTGCCACATCCAGGGACACAACAAATCCGTTCTGAATCAATTTCTCTCCCGACATAACTGCAGTTCCCATACTTTGGTTCATGGAAAACAAAATCTTTCCCAGCACCATGGAAAACAGATTAGAATCCGCTCCCTGTTTGGACCGGCTACCAATCTCCTCATTGTCGAACAAAGCGGCAATACAGGTGTGTTCACTGCCTGCACTTACCATCCCGGCAAGGGCGCTGTAGCAGGAAGTCAGATTGTCCAGCCGGGGACTTACCACCAGTTCCTCTCTCACTCCCACCCGCTCCGGTTCTGCCGGATTGTAAAAATAAAAATCATAGTCCAGAATATCCTCTACATTGATATCCATCTGCTCTGCCACAAAAGCAAGCAGCGCCTCTTCATCGGTTGCATTCTCCTCCTTCAGACCACAAAGAGGCAACAGATGCACCTGACAATTGAGTTCATTCTTTTTATTCACTTCCCGGTCCATGTGAATCGCAAGGCTGGGAATCACTGCTACCGGACGCCGGCTGTCATACAACAGCACATGGGGATGAAATACGTCCTCACTACGACACACCAGTTTGCCCGCAAGTCCCAGAGGACGGTCAAACCAGGTATGAAGAATCATACCACCATAACTCTCCACATTCACTACCAATCCCCCTTCCCGCTTGATTGTGGGATTAGGTTTCACTTTTAACATGGGCTGGTCCGTATGTCCCGTCACAATCCGCACCTGTTCATCTCCCGGTCGGAAAGCAAACAGAACAGAGGGATAGGGGCTGACATAATAGCCCCGTCCCGGTTCCAATTCCCAGTCGTCCTGCATAAAAAGTTCCGTAAATGTCTCCTGCAGGAGCCATTCCTTGCTCTGCTCCACTACATGAAAGGGAGAAACTCCTCTTTTTATATATTCCAATTCTTCCATATTCAACTGCCTCCATCCGGCTTTCTTTTTATTTTTGCCTCTACAGTTTAGCATAATACATGGGATTTTTCTACCAAAAGGAAATTTAGCAAAATATTTCCCAATATTTTTTCCGTTCCTTCATAGAATATTACAAGATACTATGCTATACTGGTACTGTTGTTCTAAAGTTTACACTATGAATAGTAAAAGGAGACCATTTATGAGCGAACTCGCACAAAGCCTGTCAAATGCCATGGCGGGTACATTTTCCAACGAACTGATTATTTTCATTATTTCCATGATTCCCATATTAGAACTGCGTGGCGGTCTGGTAGTCGCCACACTTTTAAAGGTGCCCATGTTAAAAGCCGCCTTCATCTGCATTGTGGGAAATATTATTCCCATTCCCTTTATTCTTTTGTTCATCCGCAAGATTTTTGCTCTCATGAAAAAGACAAAGTTATTTGCTCCACTAGTGAACAAATTGGAAACCAAAGCCATGGGAAAAAGCGATCAGATTAAAAAATACGAATTCCTGGGACTTCTTCTTTTTGTAGGAATCCCGCTGCCCGGCACAGGTGCCTGGACCGGCTCCCTGATTGCTGCTCTGCTGGAAGTAGATATTAAAAAAGCCTCCCTCGCCATTCTGCTGGGGTTGTTTCTGGCAACCATTATTATGTGCCTGTTTTCCTATGGGGGACTGCAATGGATTATTTCTTTATTCCACTAGAAAAAGTTAGAAAAGTTGAGGACGAATATGCTGGCATTAACAATCGAAGACAAAAAAGCATTTACAAAAGAACTGTTTATGGGAACAATGTTCGACCGTTTCCAATGCTGTAAAGTAGTGCTTCACCACAATGTGGACTACCACATTGACGGACATTACAATATTGATTTTTTTGACAGTGAAGAACAGGAAGAACGCAGAAAACAAACCTATGCCTTTTGGTCCGAACTGAAACCTTTTGTCTTTCAAATTCTGAAAGGACAACGGTTGCCCAAAAGTTTTCAAATCGTACTCTGCGCCGCTCCCACCAGCATTGCACAAATGCTGGCCACATCTGCCTCAGTTCTAACGCCGGAACAGGTAGAAGGATTATACCTGAACCTGCACTACAAAGAGGACGTCCTGTCCTTGACGACCGGCAGTGCTTACCGTGTATTTACAATGGACAAATCCCTAGACCGGGTTTTTGAAGACGCTGTCGTAAAACTCATTCGCACACACGGCATCGCCTTCCTCCAATAGCTGCCCACTGTAGGCAGCTTTTTCTAATATCTGATAGAATTTCTTCCCATATTCCAACTGCTCTTTACTGAGTTCAGCCTGGTATCTCTTTTTTGTATACATCTCAATACGACGCAGAAAATATTCCTGTTCACT
This sequence comes from Lachnospiraceae bacterium, assembly GCA_029098105.1. Taxonomy (GTDB): domain Bacteria; phylum Bacillota; class Clostridia; order Lachnospirales; family Lachnospiraceae; genus NC2004. The sequence goes on along the minus strand of JAQXNR010000100.1, from coordinate 8,063 downwards.
CTCCCCTTCTTCCTTTGGACAATTCACAAAACGCAGATGGTGCAGCGTCTGTCTGCGGACCGCCTCCACCGCCCGGGACCATTCCTTTTCATGACGTCTGCTCCACTGGTACTTCTCATAACTTCTCTTTGCATATACCCCTGCAAACAGTAAAACCGCTAACAGTCCCAGCCAAAACAGAACCTTCCACGTCTTTTTTGCCCCAGTTGTGGTTCTCCGAGACATCGCTTCCGTCCCCGGCTCATTTGCCATTTGTGTGTTCTGGGCAGGGGCAGACGCAGTCGTATTTGCTGCTGCCTCAGTGGTATTCTCCGCCTGCTGCTCCTGCGTATTCTCCGTTTCCTGTTCCGGCTCTGTTTCTTCTGTCTCCTCCTCACCTTCCGGTTCTTCCTGCCACAATGCCTCTTCCAGCAAGGAATCATACCCATACCCCGGGGTTACTTCAACGGGTATCCAGCCCAGAGAGGAACTATAAATCTCGGTCCATGCGTGAGCAGAATCATCGGTAATATCCGCCTGCCACATATTGTTTTCATTCTTTTTAAAATCTTCGGGCGTTGCACAGTATCCGGTTGCATATCTCGCCGGAATTCCAAGGGAGCGGAATAGTAGCGTTGCCGTTGTGGCAAAATGGCAGCAGAATCCTTCTTTTTCCTGAAACAGAAAATGCTCCACATAATCTTCTCCCATGGATAGATTGTCCAATGTCAAACTATATGTGCACTGACTCTGCAATTTGTCCCGCACCAGTTCCACCGCCTCATACAAATTAGGGGCAGAATCAGTTCCCATGAACTGCGTCAGTTCTTCCTTAAGTTGCTCTGGCACCTGTAAATAGTGCTGCTCTACATATTGTTCATATTCTTTGTCTGCTTCTTCTTCCCATTTTCCCGGATTTTCTTCCAAAAACGTGAGAATCCAATTTGCCGACTCCGAATCCATCATGCAGAACGTCGATTTGGCATCGGTATTTCTTGTAAACCCTCCATCTCCAAATTCTGTTAAATGGTTCTGTCCCAACTCATAGTTGGCAAAATAGGGGGCATACGCATAGTTGTCCTGAACTCCCACATAGTGTATATTACACTCCCGCTCCCCGGAAGTGGTAATCTTTTCCATAAGACGAAAAGGACGTTCCAGCACATCCAGGGAAATTTCCTCAGAAGTTTGCTTTGCCTTACCCATACTTTTATAAAAATCATTTGTGGAAAGGGAACTCCATTCCCCAGTCTTGTACTCTTCTCCCACAAATCCCCGGAAAAAAAGTTTTTCCCTTGTGGTACTATCCATGGTAACCGAAAGCATGGTTTTATGTGTTTTTTGAGGTGCCTGATTGCTCAATTTACCATCGGTATATCCCGAAAAAACGGAAAATCCAAGCCGCTGTTCTAACCTCTTTTGAAAAGAAAGAACTGCATTGTGATGACTCTGAATGGCGTTTTCACTCATGACAGCCACCAGAAAACTCATTCCAAGAACAAGGATTCCCGCCGTAATCATAATGAGTTTTCCATAGTTATTGATGCCTCCCTGCTCCTGCTCTACTACCAGAAGACGATACAATACTACCCCCAGCAGACCACAAAATAATCCCTTCGTATCCGGGGCTTTTCCCACCAACAGCCCGAACACCACAGCGATTGCTGCTAATTCTACGAGAAACCACCAACTATGCCGCCGGGTGTCATTCCATACAACCAAGGGAAGAAACAGACTTCCCACGCCCAGCATAAAAAGAGTCAAATATATGTCACTCTGCCGGGAAAGCGGCAGACTTCGGATGCCCGTTCCATAATATTGGTTTACCCCTTCAATCACTCCATTGAGAAGCATCCGGCAACCAGATCCCAGCCATTTATAGAATAGCAGGCTGCAAATGAGTATAAATCCATACCACAACGTCCATTTCCAGAATGTTTCTTCCTCCGAAAACCAGCGCGGCAGACATTTTGCCAACAATACAATAACTGCATTTCCTAAAATCAGCATTCCGAAAGAAACCGAACAATCCAGTCCATTTACAAACAAGTATGAAATTGAAGTTAAGACCAGCGTAAGCAGTCCCGCTTCCAACATGGCTGTATCCTCCTATACAATCGGCATTTATGGGCATTGCCCCTGCCCCGTTAAATATAAATAAAATTTTCACTTGGGAAGGGCTCATATTGTGCCTCATACAGACGAAATAACTGCGCTTCGCGCCCTGCCAGCATAGAACGTCTCTTTCCCAGAAATATCTGCGGACCTTTTTGCTGCCATAATTCCAGTTCCCGGTAACAACACTGCAAAAAACTGCGAATCTGCTCCTCATTGGTAACTGTCTGGCGAACCAGCGTCTCTTCCTGTTCTCCCCTTTGGACAGAAAACATCATATAGTGAAAATACCCCTTTTGGAGCAATCCTAAACTGATTCCCACAGCCTTCTCATACAACGAATCCCGCTGTTGCTGCGAAACCTGAGAAAACTGTAGCAAATCCAGTACAACGACACACTGGCAGGAAAGATTCTGCCCATACTCCCGCACCATCAAATCTCCCTTACGGGCACTCATTTTCCAGTGAATTTCCTGCAAACGGTCTCCGGGTATATATTCCCGCACACCTAATATCTGATCTCTACCTTGTCCACGCTGAACCGTTTCCTCCTCATCGCAATCCTCCACCGCCACCGGCAAAAGTGTTGGTGCCGGGAGAGGGAGAAACGCCGGGTACACGACCGCTGTCATTTTCATAAAGTTCGAAGAAAAAGGGACTTCAAACCATCCCATCCAGTCGCTGAGCCACACCCCTTCCAGAGCAAATTCTGCCATTCCACAGTGCTCCAATGAAAAAGTAAACCGAACCGTAGTCTGTTCCCCGCCGGACAAATTTACTCTCTCAAACAACCGCTGTTCCTCCCCCTGTTCTCCTTTCGATACTACCAACCGGGCGTTACACAGAGGAAAAGAGGAGCAGTTTTCCATCTGAACCCGCACCTCGATCTCCTGTCCCACCTGAACATAAGAACAAAGCAGTTGCCCATTTACTGCGATTTGCCGCCGCTGCAGCAGCAACAGCCCGCCTTCCAAAAGCGGTACCAGAACGATGAGTACCGCCGGCAGCAGCATGGAAATACTGTTATATATAATCGCAGTATAAACCAATATCAAGGTCAATACTGCCAAAGCAATGATTTTCCCCCATTTCATAGCATATTCCTTTCTTTATTATGCCAATACTGCAGGTTTCTCCACCCTCTCCAGTATATTGCGGCAAATTCCTTTGCGTATTTCCACTCCGTCCTGCCCTGCTGCCCGCATCCGAATCCGGTGTGCCGCCACATCGGAAAAAATACAGGCTACATCCTCCGGTATTACATATAAACGCCCGGTGACATACGCCATCGCCTGTGCCATTTTCGCAAGAGCAATGGTTCCCCGTGGACTCAATCCCAGAGCAATCTCCTGACTCTGCCGGGTCTCTGTCACCAATCGTCCAATGTAATCATATACTTTGTTGTCTATGTGTACGAGAGACACCTGCCGTTGCAGTTCCCGCACCTGTGCCCGGTCAATGACCGGACGGATGTCCTCTATCGGAATGGTATTGCACTTCCCCCGCACAATATCCAGTTCTTCCTCAATAGAAGGGTATCCCATGGAGAGACAGATTAAGAAACGGTCCAGCTGGGATTCCGGCAGACGCTGGGTTCCCGCACTTCCAAAAGGATTCTCGGTCGCAATTACAAGAAAGGGCTTGGGCAATTCATAGACCTCTCCCTCTACGCTGAGCCTTCCCTCTTCCATAACCTCCAGAAGTGCTGACTGGGTCTTTGGAGAAGTCCGGTTAATCTCATCCGCCAAAAACAAATTACACATGGCAGCACCAGGCTGGTACTCAAATTCTCCCGTATTCTGACGGTACAACTTAAATCCTACAATATCCGAAGGCATCACATCCGGGGTAAACTGCATCCGCTTACTCTCCATCTGCATCGCCTTTGCAAATGCCATTGCCATCGTCGTTTTCCCGACTCCGGGGATATCCTCAATCAAAATATGCCCTCCTGCCAAAAGGGCACACATAGTTTTCACAATACACTCATCTTTACCAATGACCGCCTTTTTTACTTCATTGATTACAGCAATTGAATTCATATAATCTTTCATAAGTTACTACCTTCTTTTTCTGACTAAAAATTAGAATTACCTTGCTTTTAGGATACCATAAACCTGCTTGTTTTACTACAAATTTCTAGTATTTTCAAACATTTCGCCCGAGTGTTGTTAGCACTCTTTTTGATTGAGTGCTAATTTTCTCTTGACATTCCCCTTCAAGATGAGTAAGATATATGATAACGATTCACTTTTTTAATTATTTAAGGAGATGTATGTAAATGGCACAAGCAAAGACGAAACAGGGAAGCCTTTCAATTAATAGTGAAAATATATTCCCGATTATTAAGAAATGGTTATATTCCGACCACGACATTTTCATCCGCGAATTGGTGAGCAATGGTTGTGATGCTGTAACGAAACTGAAGAAACTGGATATAATGGGAGAATTTGACCCCGCTGATGACGAGAAATACCGTATTGATGTCATTGCCAGTTCCAAGGACAAGACATTGCAGTTCATCGACAATGGTCTGGGTATGACAATGGATGAGGTAGAAGAATACATTAACCAGATTGCCTTTTCCGGGGCGGAAGATTTTCTCGCAAAATATAAGGATAAGACAAATGAGGAACAGATTATTGGTCATTTCGGTTTAGGTTTCTACTCCGCATTTATGGTAGCAGACAAAGTTACCATCGACACCCTGTCCTACCAGAAAGATGCAAAACCAGTACACTGGGAATGCGACGGCGGAACCGAATATTCTATGGAAGAAGGCAATAAGGAGGAACGGGGAACCTGCATTACTCTGTACCTGAACGAAGACAGCGTAGAGTTCGCCAACGAATACCGCTGTAAAGAAGTTCTGGACAAATACTGTTCCTTCATGCCTGTAGAAATCTATTTCACCAATGCGGATGCTGCACTGGAAACAGAGGACGACGAAGATATTGTGGATGCAGAAGCAACTACAGAGGAGAACACAGAGGATACCGATGCAGAGACAACAGAAGATTCTGCGGATGCTGCTGAAGATACTTCCGAGGAAGAACCCAAAAAAGAGAAGGAAGCACCAAAACCAATCAACGAGACTGAGCCTCTCTGGACCAAGCATCCAAACGACTGCACCGAAGAAGAATACAAGGATTTCTACCGCAACGTATTCCGGGATTTCAAAGAGCCTTTGTTCTGGATTCACCTGAACATGGATTACCCATTTAATTTAAAGGGTATTCTCTATTTCCCTAAACTGAACAACGAGTATGACACGCTGGAGGGAACCATCAAATTATATAACAATCAGGTATTTATTGCAGACAATATTAAGGAAGTCATTCCCGAATTCCTAATGCTGTTAAAGGGTGTCATTGACTGTCCTGACCTGCCCCTTAATGTGTCCCGGAGCGCTTTACAGAACGATGGTTTTGTGAAAAAAATCAGTGACTACATTACGAAAAAAGTGGCAGACAAACTGGCAGGAATGTGCAAGACAGACAAGGAATCCTACGAAAAATACTGGGATGACCTCTCTCCTTTCATCAAGTTTGGCTGCTTGAAAGATGACAAGTTTAATGAGAAAATGACAGACTACATTCTGTTTAAAAATATTGAAGGCAAGTACCTGACCTTACCGGAATACCTGGAAGCAGGAAAGGAAAAATACGAAAACAAAGTATTTTACATTACCGATGCCCAGGAACAGGCTTCCTACATCCAAATGTTTAAGGACGAGGGCATGGATGCCGTATTGTTGAACCACAATATTGACAACCCATTCATCACCCATCTGGAGCAGAAAAATACTAACGTCAAATTTCTGCGAATCGATGCGGACATTGACAATTTCAAGGAGGAGACTTCAGAAGATGAATTAAAGGAGATTACAGAGTCTCTCTCTGAAACTTTCAAGAAGGTATTGGAAAATGACAAACTGGAAATCAAGGTAGAGAAGTTGAAAAATGCTTCTGTTTCCTCCATGTTGACCGTGTCTGAAGATTCCCGCCGCATGCAGGAAATGATGAAGGCTTACGGTATGGCAGGAATGGATCCTTCCATGTTTGGCGGGTCGGGAGAAACCCTGGTATTGAATGCCAACAACAATCTGGTACAGTATGTACTGGATAATAAGGAAGGAGAAAATACGGAACTGATTTGCAAACAGTTATATGATTTGGCACAGTTGAGCAACCATCCGTTAAGTGCGGATGCCATGACTGCCTTCATAACCCGCAGCAATCAGATTTTGGAAATCCTGACAAAATAGAATCGAACCCAACACAAATAAAAGCAACTGCAGAGCAATACCCGGTAAAGGCACAGTGCCGACTAGGTATTCCTTCTGCAGTTGTTTTATTTTCATTCCCTATTTTCTTCTCTCTCGCAACTGTTCTAATGCTTCCCGGTATTTCTCTGTTGTCACAATCGAATTTCTCCGCATAATGCTGTTGGCTCTGTGGTATTCCCGGCTGCTTCGCATCCGTTCCAGTTTTTGCCTCAGCATTTCCTTTTTTTCACCGGCATTTTCTTTTGCCTCAGTGAACCGCTGTACCGCCTCTTGTTTTGCCGCAATAGCACGTTCTTTAGATTCTTCTAATCTGGTAGTTATATTTTCCCGGAACTCTTCTATATCCACCTCAGCAAAGGCAGAAATAACTTCCATGCGTTTTACCAAACGACGAATTTCTTCGTTATTCTCCGTTAATGACTCCAGCATATTGCGAAAATCCATTGCCTCCCGGAAAGACAACGCAAAATCCGCTACAAAGACAAGGGTAAGAACAAAGGCTATTATTTCCTCCAGCGTATCTGGAATCCACAAAATACAACGTTCCACCGGTACATGAATAAACCTCACCATAAGAATCGAAAAACCGCCCCAGGCAAGACTGCATTTTAGACAAATATGTCCATTGAGATTACAAAATTGGTTGGAATAATCCCAATACCGCACATGGAATAGGCGTTCCATTGCCGCTCCTGTAAAATATTCCAATAGAGTCGCTGCAATCATTCCCATGAAAAATATAAGAAGCAAATTGTCTTTCACAGGGATGGTCGCCAGCAAAATCATAATCGCACCGGAACCATAAATGGGAAGAAAGGGACCATGCATAAATCCCCGGTTCGTCCATTTGCGCTCCCTGGCAGAGACATACCCAGACTCCCAGATCCATCCCAGAAAGCAATATACATAAAAAAACAAAACCCACTGCATTGTACTATAACTATACATTCATCTCACCTTTTCAATCTTGTAGTTCAAATCTGCCCCGTCACAGTAATGGTTTTATTGGTACTCAGTTCAGCACCAATCTGATCCACATACAAGGCTGCCTCCTGTTAGGAATTAGTGTCCGCCAAATACCCTCCTTCTCCATTTCCTCTTTTTTCATCAGGCATTGCCCAGGATTGTCATCTGACTGGTCTTCTTTTAATTCGTCTTTCCAGTAATTGTCGATGTCACCTTTTAATAGGTCATCCACCATTTTAGAAACTAGAATTTTTCCATGTTCTTCTTTTTTTATCTCTACTATTTTCCCTAAATAAACTAGATTATCTAATAAAATCAACTCATAATTATTTAATGTTAACACCGCGATCCTCATCCTCCAAATATTCGTAATACATTTCTTTTTTATCATCAACTAAAATATCCAAATAAATAAAATCTTTTCCACACACACCTAAATCTATATTTTCATTCAAGAACATAGGTAATTCATCATAAGTTTGTTTTTTATACAGTAAATAAAATCGACTTGAGCCTATTATATTTCTCTTCGACATTTCTTTAACAATTAATCTTACCCTATTTTGAAATTCAGTTTTATTAATATTTTTATCGTATATATTTACTTGTACATCCATTGAATTTAACCATAGTTTTTCATTTTCCTTTAATAATTTTTTTAAAGTAATATTTCTATCTACGTTACCATCATACCATTCTTTATAAAAACTAACAT
>JAQXNR010000099.1 GCA_029098105.1 Lachnospiraceae bacterium | reverse complement strand
CTGTGAGTATATTGGAATTCGCTCAGAAAGTTACGAACTTCCTGAAAACACGACGCAGGAGGAACTTCTTTCTCTGATTGACCGGTTGAACCGGGATGACAGAATCCACGGAATACTGGTGCAACTTCCGGTTCCGGAGCAGATTGATGAAGACACAATTATTAAAGCCATTTCACCGGAAAAGGATGTAGATGGATTTCATCCTCAGAGTGTCGGGGCATTAAGTATTGGGCAGAAAGGTTTTGTGTCCTGTACTCCGGCGGGTATTATACAACTTTTAAAACGAAGTGGTATAGAGATAGAAGGAAAAGAGTGTGTTGTGGTAGGTAGAAGCAATATTGTGGGAAAACCGATGGCGTTGCTTTTGCTTCGGGAAAACGGTACGGTTACAGTATGTCACTCCCGTACCCGAAATCTCAAAGAAGTCTGTAAACGGGCGGATATTCTTGTGGTTGCCATTGGCAAGCCGAAATTCATAGATGCCTCCTATGTCAAAGAGGGTGCAGTTGTAATTGATGTGGGAATCCACCGCAATGAGCAGAATAAATTGTGCGGAGATGTGGATTTTGACAGTGTGGAACCGGTGGCTTCTGCAATTACTCCGGTTCCAGGAGGCGTTGGTCCCATGACAATTGCTATGCTGATGCATAATGTGGTGGAGTCCGAAAAAATGCAGAAGGAGAAATAGAAAAAGGATGAATATATTTTTTGTTTCCCTGGGATGTGACAAGAATCTGGTAGACAGTGAGGTTATGCTGGGACTTTTGAGCCGCGCTGGATATCGCATTGTAGATGAGGAAAGCGCCGCAGACATTATGGTAGTGAACACCTGCTGTTTTATTCATGATGCCAAGGAAGAGAGCATCGAGACGATTCTGGAATGCGCCCAATACAAACAGACAGGCAGACTGAAAGTGCTGGTGGTAACCGGTTGTTTGGCACAGCGTTACCAGAAAGAAATCCGTCAGGAAATACCAGAGGTGGATGTCGTTCTGGGTGCCAGTTCTTATGATGCCATTGTAGAAGCGATTGAGCAGGCATTTTCTGGGGAAAAAGTGGAATTTGACAAAGGTGTGGATTACCTGCCCCATGTAAAAGGAGAACGCCTTGTTACTACCGGGAATTATACTGCATATTTAAAAATTGCAGAGGGTTGTAACAAATGTTGCACATACTGCATTATTCCCAAATTGCGGGGCAGATACCGGAGTGTTCCCATGGAAGAAATCTTAGAGACTGCCAGGCAATTAGTTGCCAATGGGGCAGTGGAACTGAATCTGGTAGCACAGGAGACAACAGTTTACGGTGTGGATTTATATGGGAAAAAAGCATTGCCGGAGTTGTTGCAGCAACTCTGCAAAATCGAGGGACTGCAGTGGGTTCGCCTGCTTTACTGTTACCCGGAGGAAATTACAGAGGAACTGATTGCTGTGATGGCATCAGAACCAAAGATTTGCCATTATATAGATATGCCGATTCAGCACAGTGAGGACAGTGTTTTGAAACGGATGGGACGCCGCACCAGTAAAAAGGAACTGGTCGCTATCATAGAGAGACTTCGCAGTGCGATACCGGATATTGCGATTCGGACAACTTTGATTGCAGGATTTCCTGGAGAACAGGAAGAAGATTATGAAAATCTTTACCGTTTTGTGAATGAGATGGAATTTGACCGTCTTGGAGTATTTCCCTATTCCCAGGAAGAGAATACTGTGGCTGCCGGGTTGCCGGACCAGATTCCGGAGGAGCAAAAGGAGCAGCGCCGAGACGAATTGATGGAACTGCAGCAGGCCATTTCTTATGAACATGGAGAAGGGATGATTGGCAAAGTCATTGATGTTTTAATTGAAGGCTACTTGTATAAAGAGGATGTCTATGTAGGAAGAAGTTATAAGGATGCTCCAAAGGTGGACGGAGAGGTGTTTGTCTCTTCTCCGGAGGAATTGCTTTCCGGAAGAATTGTAAAAGTACGGATTACCGGTTTTAAAGAATATGATTTGATAGGAGAGATGATGTATGAATTTACCGAATAAAATTACATTGATGCGGGTCATTTTAATTCCATTTTTTATTGTTTTTATGATGTTGCCCCAGGGATGGGCAAAATGGGCTTCTCTGGCTATATTTGTAATTGCCAGTTTGACGGATTTCGTGGATGGGCAGATGGCTCGGCGCATGAATCTGGTAACGGATTTTGGCAAATTCATGGATCCGCTGGCAGACAAAATGCTGGTGGCGGCGGCTATGATTCTCTTTGTGGAAATTGGCAAAATTCCGGCATGGGTAGTAATTGTTATTATTGCCCGGGAATTCATTATAAGCGGCTTCCGCATGATGGCGGCGGAGAAAGGTGTTGTTATTGCCGCTGGCTGGTGGGGAAAAATAAAAACGGCGGAGACTATGGTTATGCTAGTAGTGTTGTTGCTGTTTTTCGCAATGGGATTAGAGGGAGGCGCTTATTTTTGGACGGAACAGATTTTGATTTACCTGTCCCTTGCACTTACTGTAATTTCCATGATTGATTATTTATTGAAGAATAAAGGTGTGATTGAATCTTGCTAGAAACTTACAAGGAAACAGATATGATTCCTCTGGAGCAGATAGAGGAATCGGAAAAATGTTCCGGTTTACTGGAGCAGAGGGTAGTGACTCTGCTGTCAGAACAGAACCTTCACATTTGTTGTGCGGAAAGTTGCACTGGAGGGTTGCTGTCTGCCTCACTCATTCATATTTCCGGGGCTTCTGATGTGCTGAATGAGGGGTATATTACCTATTCTAACGAGGCAAAACATCGGCTTCTGGGCGTCCGGGAAGATACTCTGGCTAGGTTCGGAGCGGTCTCTTTACAGACGGCGGCACAGATGGCAGCGGGGGTAGCAGCAGTGGCACACGCGGAGATTGGAATCGGGGTGACGGGAATTGCCGGACCTACCGGTGGAACACCGGAGAAACCAGTAGGTCTGGTCTACATTGGTATTTTTTGCAAAGGAAAGGTAACGGTAACAGAATGCCATTTTTCTGGAGATCGCCTGACGGTACGCCAGTCCTCCGTCAAAGAAGCATTGGCATTGCTCATTCGTATTTTGGAGTAAAACGAAATTGGATGTTTTCAAAGTGCAGTTTTTGTGCTATACTATTTTTACGTCAAATATAACAAAATAAGAATAAAAAGAGTGTACATTTGGGTTTCGGAAGAATTTTTAATTATCGAACAAATGTACACTTTTTTGTGAAAACCTATTGACATCAACAAAAAAATAAGCTAATATAAGAACAACAATTCGAACATATTTTCGAAGTAACGTGTATAGTAAGGAGAATGGATTATGGCAAGACAGGAAGATAAGTTGAGAGCATTGGATGCTGCTATTATGCAGATTGAGAAGAATTACGGCAAGGGCGCTATTATGAAGTTGGGAGACCAGGGGAAGGATATGAATATTGAGACTACCCCAACCGGCTCCATCAGTCTGGACATTGCTCTGGGAGTGGGCGGTATTCCCCGGGGAAGAGTAGTGGAGATTTATGGTCCGGAGTCCAGTGGTAAGACGACGGTAACTCTGCACATGATTGCTGAGGTGCAGAAGCGGGGCGGTATTGCCGGTTTTGTGGATGCAGAGCATGCGCTGGATCCTTCCTATGCGAAGCGGATTGGAGTAGATATTGACAATTTATACATTTCCCAGCCGGATAATGGAGAGCAGGCATTGGAGATTACAGAGACACTGGTTCGCTCTGGTGCGGTGGATATTGTAATTGTGGATTCTGTTGCAGCTTTGGTACCGAAGGCAGAGATTGATGGTGAGATGGGTGACTCTCATGTGGGTCTGCAGGCGCGTTTGATGTCTCAGGCACTTCGTAAGTTGACGGCGGTTATTAGTAAGTCGAATT
>JAQXNR010000098.1 GCA_029098105.1 Lachnospiraceae bacterium | reverse complement strand
ATGGTGTAGTGTGGATTTACGGGATGGAAACCAGGCGTTAATCATTCCCATGAGTCTGGAAGAAAAGGTAGAGTTCTTTAAAATGCTGGTGAAGGTCGGCTTTAAGGAGATTGAAGTGGGATTTCCGGCAGCCTCAGAGACAGAGTATGAATTTTTGAGAACACTGATTGACCAGAACTTAATTCCGGATGATGTTACCATTCAGGTACTAACCCAGGCGAGAGAACATATTATTCGTAAAACTTTTGAGGCGGTAAAAGGAGCCCCGAAGGCGATTGTACATGTATATAACTCTACTTCTGTTGCGCAGCGGGAGCAGGTATTTAAGAAGTCCAAAGAAGAAATTCTCAAGATTGCGGTAGAGGGAGCACAACTGTTAAAGGATTTGGCAGAGGAGACAGAGGGCAACTTCCAGTTTGAGTATTCTCCGGAAAGTTTTACCGGTACTGAGCCGGAATATGCGTTAGAGGTTTGTAATGCAGTGATTGATGTGTGGCAGCCCACTCCGGACAATAAAGTTATTATTAATCTTCCGGTTACGGTTTCCCACTCCATGCCCCATGTGTATGCCAGCCAGATTGAATATATGAGCAAGCACATGAAAAACCGGGACAGCGTTATTTTGTCGATTCACCCTCACAATGACAGAGGTTGCGGCGTTGCGGATTCAGAACTGGGTGTTCTTGCGGGAGCAGACCGTGTAGAGGGTACGCTATTTGGAAATGGTGAACGTACCGGTAATGTGGATATTATTACGCTGGCATTGAACATGTATTCCCATGGAGTTGACCCGGAACTGGATTTCTCCAATATTATGGAAATCAAGGAAGTATATGAAAGAGTAACCCGTATGAAAGTGAATGAGCGTTCACCTTATACCGGACAACTGGTATTCGCTGCGTTCTCTGGAAGTCATCAGGATGCCATTGCCAAAGGCATGAAATACCGGGAGGAGCATGGTACTGACCAATGGACAGTTCCCTACCTTCCTATTGATCCGAAAGATATTGGACGGGTATATGAGGCAGATGTAATCCGGATTAACAGCCAGTCTGGTAAGGGTGGTGTCGGATTTATATTGGAACAGAATTTTGGTTACCAGCTTCCGGCTAAGATGAAAGAGGACCTGGGCTATTTCATCAAAGGTGTTTCCGACCATCAGCACAGAGAAATCAAGCCGGATGAGATTCACGATCTGTTCATGAAAGAGTATGTAAATCGTTCTGATAATCTGGAACTGTTAGAAGTACATTTTGTACAGGAAGATGGAATCAGTACGAAACTCAGTCTGGAGCGCTGTGGTATTATTAAGAATTACAGCGGACATGGAAAGGGGCGTCTGGATGCGGTGAGCAATTCTATCAAACGGCATTGCGGTGTGGATTATAAGATTGTATGCTACGAAGAGCATGCGCTTACGGGAGGTTCCGATGCGGAGGCGGTTGCCTATGTAGGACTTCAGGACGAACAGGGCAATGTTTTCTGGGGAGCCGGAATTGAGGATGATATTATTAATGCTTCTGTTCTCGCACTGATTAGTGCAGTAAACCGTATGGGAGTAAAATAGTCTGTATGGAAAAGTGAGGTAGTAGTATGCAGGGATATACCCTGAGTGAACGAGGAAAAGAGTTAATTAAATGGTATTACAACCGCATTCTGGCGACAAAAATAATCAGTATACTGATTGGCATTGTTGTTGCTTTGGGATTGTTCTGGGTACTGGATGATACTATGTGGTATCCGTTGGAATTTTTGATTATATGGTTTTGCTGCTTCTTAGGAATTTTTGGGAGCCGTACGGCACTGGTTCAACTGCTTCAATGCAATTATACGGATTTGCTCAATAATAAAGGAGAGCCACGGTTGTTTCTGGAGGTTTTCCACGGGCTGAAACGGCTGTCTCACAACAAACAGATGAAGCCGGTGGATATGCTGAACGTGTCTGCAGCGTATTGTAATATGGGACAATATGAGGATGCACTGAATTGTTTGTCGGAGCAGTACATCAATTACAATGCGCTGAGTTTGAAACTGCGTGTCATTTATATGAATAACAAATTTGTCTGTTACCATGAAATGGGAGATTGGAAAATGGCACGGAACTGTTTTGAACAGTTAAAACAGGAAGTGGAGCGATTACAGGAAAAAACACATTTTGCCCGGTTTGTAATGTGGTCTGAGAAGATTTATACGACGTGTCGGATTGGTGTGATGGATTATGAGATTTTGACATTGGAAGGGCGTTCGTATATTCCTAATATTCTGGATACCATTCGGGAAGAGTTGGAGGAAAAAGGTTGCTTAGTTCGGCGGATGTATTTTTTGCTGCATCTGGGAGTAAAAGAACTGGCGCTGGGGCATTACGAAGCAGCGGCGCAAGCCTTTGACACAGTAGTCAAGCAAGGAGGAAACCTCTGGTACAGAGAACTTGCAAAACAGAATCTGCGCATGATTCATGACCGGGATTGTGGCATTGAGTTGTTGCAGGAGGGGGAAGCAGCCCAGGTGAGAATGTTGATTTCCCAGCAAACGGGAACCCCGATTTCGGAGGAAGAAATCCGCAACAGTATTATTTATGTGTTGCACGAGGATAGGGGAGAGATTGCCGGAGTTGCAAGGATTACCAATAATATGGAACTGGGTGAGGTGATTATGAGTCCGGAATGGGACACTGGAAAGAATCAGTTCCGACTTCGGGAAGAAATGAAGCGCAGAGGATATTTAAAATAGGATGACAGGTTATGCATGTTTAGACCGTTATAAGGGAAACGGTCTAAACTGCAACCCGTCATTTTTTATTTTCCTAAAACATCCTGTACACTGCTACGATTTTCTCCGGCGTTGTTCCGGTATCCGCTGACAGGCCGATTGTTGGCAGGTCGTTTGGTGATGCCTGGCACGTCGAATTCGGGATTAAAAGCATAGAAGTTGCGGGCATCCAGATTGTCCTGTACGATGCGTAATGCTTCGCCGAACCGCTGGTAGTGTACGACTTCCCTTGCCCGCAGGCATTTCAGAGGTTCGTAGGCACCTGTGCCCCGGGCGAGACGCATAAGGTTGTCATAGGTGGTGCGGGCTTTCTGTTCCGCCGCCATATCTTCATGCATGTCGGTAATCGGGTCGCCCTTCGACTGGATGCCATTTGCACTCCAGGGGATGCCTGCCGCATTAGCGGGGTATAGTCCTTTTGTATGGTTGATATAGTAAGGTGCAAAAGGAGTGTTTTCGATATCCTCTATGTCAGCATTGGCAGTGAGTTGGTAGACGATGGCACAGATCATCTCGATGTGCGCTAATTCTTCTGTGCCTATATCTGTCAAAACTGCCTGCACTTCTTTGTAGGGCATGGTGTATCGCTGGGACAGATAGCGCATAGAAGCTCCGAGTTCGCCGTCAACACCGCCAAATTGCTCGATTATTTGGCTCGCCAGAGTTACATTCGTCTCCTTGATGTCTACCGGAAACTGTAACCGTTTTTCATAATTCCACATAAATTAACATCTCCCTTCCCAGGGCCATGGGTCATTTACCCAGGTCCAGCCATTCTTTGTATTGACATCGCCCTTAGTAAGGGGACCAAAACGCATCGTGTATTCTTTTCTTGCCTGATAGAACAGCATTTTTGTGTGCTCATAGTAGGCGAGGGCTTCGCTGTCGTCGGGATGGGTGTCAAGAAACTCTGCTGTGTCCACCATCGCCAGACTCAATGCGTTGATATATTCCAAAAGTTGGGATTGACTAATAGCGCCCATTGCGTTGTCCCCCTTTCCGTGGTTGTATAGCAACCGGTCTTCCGGTAAACGGTTTATCCAAATCTGCAAAAATAGTGCCGACCATCAGAGCTTTTGGCGGCTCATAAATGTTTTGCCAGGTTTGCCATGGAACGTATGCCATGGCAATTGGTTTCTGATTTATTTCCATAGATGGCTCCTTTAAAATGAGATTATTATAAATATATGACTCAATGGACAAAAATGTGCGGGAAATTGTCGAAAAAAATAAAGAGTCCCCCTCCGGTGCAGAGCACCTACGGCGGACGGAATGGTGAGTCCCCCTCCGGTGCAGGGCACCTACGGCGGACGGAGATGAAAATATAAAAAAGCGGTTGACGCAGGGGTGGAAACATTTTAGAATAAGGCTAATTTGGTGGAATGGAGAACCGCAGAATGGAAAAGAATGTACAGAAGAAAATAAAACAACGAGTGTTTGTGGTAACGGCGCTGTTGGCAGCATTTGTGATTCCGCTGCTGGTTGTGGTAATCGGGTTTGCCCAGACCGGAGTGTATCCTTTTGGAACCCGCTCTTATTTGAGTATTGATGGAATGCACCAGTACCTGCCCTTTTTTACAGAACTGTATCACAAACTCCACGAGGGAGAGAGTTTGTTTTATTCCTGGAATGGAGGACTGGGGTATGATTTCTGGTCTGTATTTTCCTATTATTTAGCAAGTCCGCTGAATTTTCTCATTTATTTCTGCCCGGCAGATTCTCTGAATGAGGGAGTAACTGCAATTTTGCTTTTGAAAACTGGGCTGGCGGGGCTTTCCATGACTGCGTTTCTATTGTGGAGAAGGGATGGGCTTTCCTGGGAAACACAGCAGGACAATCCGTTGCTGGCAGCAGTTTTTGGAGTCATGTATGGACTTTCCAATTATGTCATTGGATACCACATCAATATGATGTGGATGGACTGTGTGATTTTACTTCCTTGTCTCTGTGCCTTCCTGAAACGTCTTGTATTACGAAAAAAAGGGGGAATGTACAGTCTGGTATTGGGACTTGCCATCATCAGCAATTACTATATTGGAATCGGGGTGTGCCTGTTTTGCCTGTTGTATTACCTGCTTCTGGCGCTGAGTGAAAAGCGGTTTTCTTCCACTGTGTTATGGTTTGGACTGCACTCCCTGTTAGGGGGGATGGCAGCGGGAATCGTGCTGATTCCGGCGGTTTACCAGATTATGGAGACCAGGGCGGCATCCACTCTGTCCGGAGGAACCTATGGACCAATCGCAGGATTTTTTCAACTTCTTTCCCAGATGCTCCCGGGAACAAAAGCGGTGATGACTACAGGAGAGGAATCTCTGGCAAACATATATTGTGGCGTGGGAGCAGTGTTGTTTCTGCTGTTCTTTTTGCTGCAAAAAAACATTCCTTTGCGGACACGACTTGTCTTTGGAGGCGGTCTTTTGATATTGTTTGCCTCCTTTGGTATTGGAATTTTGAACCAGTTGTTCCACGGATTTCATGCGGGTTATGGATTTCCTAACCGTCATGCTTTTTTGTTTGTGTTTTTGCTGTTAAGCATGGGATATGAAGGATTTCTTCAGTTGTCCCGGCTGGGGAGAAAACGGCTTTTCGTGAGTGGATTGGTCTGTCTTGTTCTGTTGGGAGTGGCGGGATTGGCAGAACAATGTGGTGTGGCAAAAACAGGGGGCGCGCTGTTGCTCGTTTTGCTACTGTTTTTTTTATGTGGCGGTATTCTTTTGGCAAAACAACAGGGAAAAAGATGGTTGGAAGTGGGATTGTCCTTCGGTATATTTGTTTTTGTGGCAACGGAACTTTCCCTCAATGCCCTGTACAGCATCCGGGAGAACGGCAATACGGACCGGGATTATATGATGCAGAGATATTCTTATGTGACTTCCTACCTGGAAAAAGAGGAAACGCAGGAATTTTACCGGGCAGATGTAAGCCAACCCATATCCCGGAATGAATCTCTGTTGTATGGGCAAAAGGGAATTGCACTGTTTTCTTCAACAGTAAATTCCGATTTGGTGGATGCTCTGCATCAGTTGGGATTTTATACCAGTCTGAATCGAATTCAGTATGGGGGCTATTGCGATGTGACGAATATGCTGTTTGGTGTGCGTTATACGGAAAAACTGAACCGGCTCAGTAATATGAATCCTTATAGTCCGATTACAGACGAGGATATTATGGTGGAGAACCCATACTGTCTGGGGCTGGGATTTTTAGTAGAGCAGGAGGCTTTTGAGGTTTCTTTAGAGGAAGACAATCCCTTTGACAATCAGAATGTACTGCTGTCTTCCATGACGGGGGAGCGTTTGTACCAGACCGAGGAGTTGACATTAGATGAGCATCTAACTACTTCTTTTGCCAGAAAACCAGGTTACCACTATTATGTCTATGTCAAGGAGAAGGCTGCGGAAAAAGAGGGGCAGAGTGGAGAAAGTGAAACGGTTTTAAAGGAAGTGAAACTGGATGGTTCTGCTTACCATTCGGATTTGAGCCGGATATACGATTTGGGAGAGGAAGAGGAAAGCCGGAATGTGGAACTTGAAATAAAAACGGAAAGAAAAACGGGGGAAGTGCAGGTTTTTGTTGGATATTACCGGGAAAAGAAGTTAGAGGAGATTTACGAAAAATTGTCCGATGAACCGTTTGCAGTAGAAGAATACCGGGACGGGATGGTTGCAGGAAGTGTTACCTGTGAAAAAGAAGAAATATTGTTTCTCTCGATTCCCACTGCTTCCGGCTGGAGTGTTACGGTGGATGGAAAAACCGTATCCCCTTCCAAAATCAGTGGGTTTATAGGGATTTCGCTGGAAACGGGAGAACATGAGATCATTCTCAAATACCATACAAAGGGATGGGCACTGGGAATGGTATGCACTGGGGTTAGCCTGTTTGTTTTAGGCGGAATTGTATTTTATTTGAACAAACGGAAGGAAAAATGGAAATTATAGAGGGGATATGGTACAATGAAACAATAGATTCAAGAAAGAAAGTGTTAATCATGAAAGAAACGATTTTGAAAATACTCCGGGAAACGGACGGGTATGTTTCCGGACAGAAGTTATGCGAACTTCTGGGAGTGTCCCGGACTGCCGTCTGGAAAGCAATCAACCAACTCCGGGAGGAAGGGTATGAGATTGATTCCGTGAATAACAAGGGATACCAGTTGAATCATGTGCCGGATGTGATGAGCGAAGCAGAGATTTTGAGTCAACTTGAGACAAACTGGCTGGGGCATCCGCTGTATTATTTTGACAGCATTGATTCTACGAATAATTATGCTAAAAAACTGGCGGAAGAAGGAGCCGGACATGGAACGGTAGTGATTGGTGACCAGCAGACCGCAGGAAAAGGACGGCTTGGGAGAAGTTGGACTTCTCCCCGGGGCTGCGCAGTATATATTAGTTACTTGCTTCGTCCGGATATTCTTCCGGTGCACGCCTCCCAACTGACGATTGTCGCTGCACTGGCTACGGCAAAAGCAGTGGAGGAAGTAACCGGGCTCGATTGTGGCATTAAGTGGCCGAATGACATTGTGGTGGACGGGCGTAAGGTATGCGGCATTTTGACAGAAATGACAGCGGACATGGACCAGGTTCACTATGTCGTCATTGGCATTGGTGTCAATGTGAATATGACAGAGTTTGATGAGGCAATTCGGGATACGGCAACTTCCCTGCGCCTTAAGACCGGGGAAATGGTTTCACGGGCAAGCATCATTTTGAGCATGCTCCGTTATTTTGAAAAATATTATGAGAATTTTTTGGAGCATGAGGATTTGAGCGGGATTTTGGAGGAATACAATTCCCGTCTGGTGAATCGGAACCGGCAGGTACGGATTCTGGAACGCCGGGGAGAGTGGACGGCAATCGCCAGAAGTATGAATGCCCAAGGAGAACTGGTAGTGGAAACAGAGGACGGGAAACAGCACAATATTCTTTCCGGTGAGGTTTCTGTCCGAGGAATTTACGGTTATGTGTGAGTAAAGGAGACACTGTTATGCAGGAGGAGCGAGTGCTCTGTGCCAGTAGCGCATACGAGCAGAAATATTATTTCAATGAAGAGTTTAACGGTTTGCCCGATGCTGTGAAGGATGAACTGAAGATTCGATGTGTGTTGTTCACGGAGGATGTGGGCGGTATTTTGACGATTCGTTTTGACGAGGATGGCAGTTTGCTGCTTTGTCCGGAGAAGGATGAAGAAGACATTCTCTATGACGATATTGGATGTGGACTGAAGATTCGCCAATTGGAAGTGGAACAGGCTGAGTTGTGGGAACAGTTGGAGGCATTTTACCGTGCTTTTATATTGCGGGAACAATAGAGTGGAAGGTAGGAGATGAGCGTATGTTACTGGTATTTGATGTGGGAAATACGAATATTACCATTGGATTATTTGATGGAGAAACATTAATTGGAAGTTACCGAATGACAACAAAACTTCCCCGGACTTCGGATGAATATGGTATGTTTTTTCTGAATCTGTTGCATAGTAAGAGTATGGAGGCAGAGCAGATAGAAGCGGCGATTATTGCCTCTGTTGTACCGAACGTAAATCATTCATTGAATAATGGTATTAAGAAATATATTCATGTGGAGCCCATCATGGTGGGACCGGGGATTCGTACCGGAATCCGCATTATGACCGAGAATCCGCGGGAACTGGGAGCGGATCGTATTGTAGACGCTGTTGGGGCATACTATTTGTACGGAGGCCCCATTCTGGTTATTGATTATGGTACAGCCACTACTTATGATTTGATTTTGGAGGACGGTTCCTTTGTTGCGGGAGTGACAGCACCGGGAATTCGTCTGTCTGCCAATGCTCTTTGGCGGGAGGCGGCAAAACTTCCGGAGATTGAAATTGTAAAGCCGGAAACGATTCTAGCCAAATCCACCGTTCCTTCCATGCAGGCAGGTCTTGTGTATGGGCACATTGGAGAAACGGAATATATTATTAAGAAAATGATGGAAGAAGCCCAGTTGGACAATATGAAAGTTGTGGCAACCGGAGGATTGGGTAAAATTATTGCCGAGGGAACCAATTCCATCGATGTCTATGATTCGAATCTGACTTTAAAGGGATTGCAGATTATTTACGAAAAACAGCAGGGAAGGTAACTATGAAGATTGGAAATGTGACAGTAGAAAACAATCTGATATTGGCGCCAATGGCAGGGGTAACGGACCTGCCATTTCGTCTGCTCTGCAAGGAACAGGGTTGCGGTATGCTTTACACGGAGATGGTCAGTGCAAAAGCCATTTATTACAATAATAAAAACACAAAAGATTTATTGCAATTAGATGAGAGAGAACATCCGATTGCAGTCCAGTTGTTTGGCAATGAGCCGGATTTAATGGGAGAGATGGCACTTCGGGTAGAGGCGCTTGGGTTTGATGTGATTGATGTCAACATGGGGTGTCCGGTTCCCAAAGTGGTGAATAACAAAGAGGGTTCTGCACTGATGAAACAGCCGAAACTGGTGGGAGAAATTGTGAAGGCAATGACAGACCGGGTCTCCTGTCCTGTCACCATCAAAATTCGTAAGGGATTTGACAAGGAGCATGTGAACGCTCCGGAGATTGCCCGGATTGCTGAGGCGAATGGAGCGGCAGCAGTGGCAGTTCATGGACGTACCCGGGAGGATTACTATTCCGGGGCAGCGGACTGGGACATCATCCGGCAGGTAAAGGAAGCGGTGTCTATTCCGGTGATTGGAAATGGAGATATCCGCAGTGCTGAGGATGCTTTGAAAATGAAAAAGGAGACCGGCTGCGATGCTTTTATGATAGGAAGGGGAGCAAAGGGAAATCCGTGGATATTCCGGGAAATTCTTACCGCTCTGGAGGGAAACACGCCTGTGCGTCCCACTCTGGAAGAAATGGTGGAGATGATATTACGGCAGTTTCGTCTGATGATTGCGTGCAAAGGGGAATATACAGCAGTACGGGAAATGAGAAAGCATATTTCCTGGTATACAACAGGGTTCCCTAATTCCTCTGTACTACGCAATCAATTGATGCAATTAGAACAGTTTTGTGAGGTAGAGGAATTGTTGTACAAGTATGTAAAAGAGGCAGGCAGTCATTGACAATGGTTCTGCAAACAGATATAATATAGGGAATGCGTAATCAAGGAACGTAAGCTTTAATTATTAATAAGAAAGGGCGTATTATTATGGCAAAGCACATTTTAACCTACACTGGTTTGAAAGAGTTGGAAGAGGAGTTACAGGAGTTAAAGGTCGTAAAACGAAAGGAAATCGCAGAGAAGATTAAAGAGGCGCGGGCACAGGGTGATTTGTCCGAGAATGCGGAATACGATGCAGCAAAAGATGAGCAGAGCGATATGGAGAAGCGCATTGAAGAAATCGAGAAGATTTTGAAAAATGCTGAGGTCATTGATGAGGACGAAGTGGATTTGGACAAAATCAGCATTGGTTGTACCGTAACTTTGATGGACAAGGATTTTGATGAGGAAGTTACCTATCGGATTGTTGGTTCCACAGAAGCGGACATTTTAAAAGGAAAGATTTCCAACGAGTGTCCTCTGGGAGTTGCCCTGATTGGAAAGATGGTGGGCGATACGATTACGGTAGATGGTGTGGACGAGACATCCAGTTATGAAATTCTGGCAATTTCCAGAAAATAAAGAAGAGAGAAGAGTACAGAATCTCCGGTGAGACTGCCATACGGAGAGGGAAAAGGAGTGAAAAACGTGGCAGAACAGAATAATCAGGAAAAGCAGCAAGATATTAACCAACTTTTAAAGGTGCGTCGTGAGAAATTAGCAAATTTGCAGGAAGCAGGAAAGGATCCGTTCCAGATTACCAAATTTGATGTGACACATCATACTTTAGAAGCAAAGAATTTATATAATGAATTAGAAGCAAAATTGTTACCGGCATGGGAAGATCCAGATGTAGAAGGTATGGAAGAAGCCGATGCAAGAAAAGCAAAGAAAGAGTATTACAATACACGCCGTGAGGTTATGGATGCTCAGCCAATTTCTGTAACCATCGCAGGACGTATGATGTTTAAGCGTGTTATGGGTAAGGCTTCATTTGCCAATATTCAGGACTTAGAGGGTAACATTCAGATTTATGTTTCTAAGGATTCAATTGGTGAGGAAGATTACGCTACTTTTAAGAAGTCTGATATCGGTGATATTTACGGTGTTAAGGGATGGTTATTCCGCACTATGACAAAGGAAATTTCCATTCATGTAGAGGAGTTAACTCTTCTTTCAAAATCGTTACAGATTTTACCTGAGAAATATCATGGTTTAACGGATACGGATACCCGTTATCGTCAGAGATATGTTGATTTGATTATGAATCAGGAGAGTAAAGATACTTTCATTAAACGTTCTAAGATTATTAGTACAATTCGTAAATTCTTAGACGCACAGGGATTTATGGAAGTTGAGACTCCAATGTTAGTTGCAAACCCAGGTGGAGCTGCGGCTAGACCATTTGAGACACATTTTAATGCATTAAATGAAGATTTAAAACTTCGTATTTCTTTAGAGTTGTATTTGAAGAGATTGATTGTTGGTGGTTTAGAGAGAGTATATGAGATTGG
>JAQXNR010000097.1 GCA_029098105.1 Lachnospiraceae bacterium | reverse complement strand
TGACGGATTTGATTTTTGAAGAAGACCAGGAGCGCTATTTTTCATTGGTTCAGCAGAAAAATGAGGAAGCTGGCGAGGCATACATTGCCCATTACCTGAAGGCGAAGGATGGTTCTGCCATATTCGTATTTTGTTATGGTAGAACGGAGAAGAATCCAGATACAGGAGGTCCGCAGGGACATATTATATTTGGTGATTTGACCCGGCTTTGGAAGCAGTCAAAGGAACTGGAGGACAACCGGGTGATGCTCCGGGATGTTATGGACAGTCTGGTAGGCGGCGTAGGTGTTTTTTCTGTGGATGGTCTTAATTTTTCCGCCAATTATTTAAGTGATGGATTTTATGATGTGCTGGGAATTCCTAAGGAGCGGATGAAGAAGGGCTCAGATGATTTCAGCAGGCTGCTCTATGGAGAAGACATATTAAAACTCTATGATGATGTGAGCCGTTGTGTGAGAAGTGGTAAGAGTACGATAGGCGAATACCGTTTTATTAAGATAGATGGTGGGTTCCGTTGGATGCAGGTACGTTTTTCCCTGTTGGATAGGGAAAATGGTCTGCCGAGAGTGAGCGCATTCTTTCTGGATATTACTGACAGTAAACAGGAACAGTTGCGCCTTCGGGCAAAGAATGAAGAACTACACTTTAAGTCAGAGGTGGATTCCCTTACGGGAGTGTACAACCACAGTGCTTTTATTCAGCATGTGGAACAGGATATTCAAAAAGCTGGTGAAGAACAGTATGGCGCGCTGTTAATGATAGACGTGGACGATTTTAAAATGGTCAATGATGTCCTGGGACATTACGAGGGCGACCGGGTTTTGGTGGAGACAGCGAAGAAATTAAATGATATTTCTGTGGACAAAGGATTTGTAGGGCGTCTGGGAGGAGACGAGTTTGCTGTCTTTTTAAATGCATTTACAGAGACGGCAGAAGTGGTACGGTTTGCAGGAAAGGTGTGCCGGAGATTGGCAGAGATTCAGGTGCAGACCGGATATTCTGTTTCAGTGGGAATTAGTATCCGTAAAATGCAGAATGGTCAATTTCATGATTTTTATACAGAAGCAGATCAGGCATTGTATGTCGCTAAACGGGGAGGGAAAAACCAATACATTCTCTATGAACCGGATCAAATTTCCAGAGTCAGCAGTGATCAGGGACAAACGGATACCTATTTTGCGGAATCCGGATGGGTTCTGGATGATATGAATGACAGTGTTTACATCAGTGATATGGAGAGTTACGAACTTCTTTTTGTAAATAAGATATTAAAAGAAAACCTTGGTCTGGAACCGGAGGATGACAGTTGGCAGGGGCAGAAATGTTACAAGTTGCTGCGGGGAAAGGACAGTCCCTGCGAATTTTGTACAAACCATTGTTTGAGTGGAATGAACTATTACATCTGGCAGTGGTTCAGTCCCCAGACGAACCGCAGTTATATTTGTAAGGATCAGGTGGTGCGTTGGAAAAATCAAAAGGCCCGCATGGAGGTTGCTATTGATATTACGGATTCCGACGATGTAAAACAGGCGCTGGAGAGTCGGCTGGAGATGGAGTATACGTTGCGGAAATGTATTCTTGAACTGGTGTCCAGTCCGAATTTTCAGCAGAGTCATCGCAATGCCCTGACCATACTTGGGGATTATTATGGAGCAGAGCGGACCTGCCTTTGTGTGTTCCGGGAAGAGGAGAATCTGGAATTGTATGAATGGTATGCGGATCGCAAGGAATCCCTGCTGGATGAAGAGGGAACATTAAAAGAGAAATACCAGAACGGTGTCTGGAGCAGTGAAGAACTTACCACCCGTCCTCTCATACTGGACAATATTGAGAAACTTCACCAGTCCTACCCGGAGTATTACCAGAGTTTAATGGAGCAGCAAATCTGGTCAATGTATTCCCTTCCGTTACAGCATAATGAAGTGAGGGGAACGATTTATGTCATAAATCCCAAGCGGCATCTGGGAGATTTGACCGTATTGAATCTGTTGTCCGTATTTCTGGCGGCAGAGGTTTCAAAACGGGTTTTATGGGAGAAACAGGAATATGAATTGAATTATGACAAACTTACAGATACCTTGAACCGTACCCGGTATTTACATGATATTTCCCATATTTCCGATGCTCATTCTATTGGATACCTGGTGGCGGATGTGGACAACTTAAAGCAGGTGAACGAACAATTTGGCTTTGATTATGGAAACAAGATGGTAAGACAGGTGGCAGATTCCATTAAAGAGGCTTTTCGTGGGTATCCGGTATATCGGTTTGACGGGGATGATTTTGCGGTTTGTTGTAAAGACATTGCATGTGATGATTTTATCAGCCGGGTAGAGCGGCTGAAAGCAACTCTTGCCCAAAACCCCATTGGTGCCTCTGTGGGGTATATATGGGATGATTATGAGATGGATATCCGCCAGATGAATCTTCATGCGGAAGAATTAATGAAACTGGAAAAGAGCCGGAGAGATTCCCAAAACTCTGTTTTGAATGAACATACCCGGGCCTACTCTGTCACCAATATACAGCAGATGTTGGAAAATGGTAATTTCCTCGTGTATTTACAGCCAAAGATTGATTTGAATACCAATGAGATTTGTGGAGCGGAGGCTCTGGTACGGTTAAACTACCCGAACAAGGGAATGATTTCCCCGGGACAGTTTATTCCTCAGTTGGAGCGGGCTGGTCTCATTTCTATGATAGATTTATGGGTTTTTGAACAGGTATGCCAGACTTTGGAACGTTGGAAGAAGGAAGGGCGCAAGCGTTACCCGATTTCCTTTAACTTTTCCAGAATTACATTGCTGGAGGAGGATTTGGTAAAGCGGGTAGAAGCGATTGTAGAGCGCTATGATATTGAGAAAGAATATTTGGCAATTGAGATTACAGAGACAATCGGAGATATGGAAAATGATATGATTTCCCGGATTGCCCAGCGTCTGCATGAACAGGATTTCCAACTTTCCATGGATGATTTTGGAACGAAATACTCCAGTATTTCCGTTTTGTCTTTGATGCGGTTTGATGAGTTGAAACTGGACCGCAGTATGGTACATAATCTGGTGGAAAATGAAATCAGCCAGAAGGTGGTCAAGCATGTGATTGCCATGTGTAAGGATATTGGCGTCAAATGTATTGCAGAAGGGGTAGAGTCGGAAGCACAGCGGGATTTGCTGATAGAGATGAATTGTGGAAGGGCGCAGGGATATTTGTACAGCAAGCCGATACCGATTGAGGAATTTGAAAAGCATTATAATAATTTAGAGGAATAGAAAGGCGGAATGAAGATGACACAAAATAATGCTTTAAAATATGACAAATGGGAAGTTGCCAAAGAGGAGGAACAAAAGCAGATTCAAAAAGCCTTTCAGTTTAAGGGAAGTGGCATGCTGGCAGGGTATATTGCTTTGCTGGTGGTGATTGTTGCCAGTATCCTCTGTAACCTTTTCTTTCAACAGGTTAACATCTGGTTTGTGGGATTCTTTTCCCTGATTGCTTTGGCTACTGTTGCCGGTATCGGAAATCAGGTAAAACTGGTTCGCCAGATGAAACATAACCAGTTTGAAATCCGGGATGCAGTGGTGAGAAAAATTAACTATACCAATAAGCGCAAATATGAGGTGCTTTCCTATGAACTAGAAATCCGGGAACGGAATGTTTTAAAGACGATTACTGTGGCAAAGGGTTACCGTAAATTTAAACCCAGAGAAGCAGACCATGTTTTGCTGGTGAAACCACAGAGAACGGGAAGTATTTATTTTTACCGGCTGTTGGACAGACCGGAGAGAGAACAAGCAAATTAAATGAATAGAAAAAACAGAGGTTACTGTTCTGTGTCAGTAACCTCTGTTTTTTCATCTGCCGGAATGGCTTCACTGGCAGTACCTGATTTATTGTTGTTGACTTCGTTTCGGAAAAAGGGATTGGGGAAAATACTTGTATTTTCGTCATCGCTGTCGGATTCCTTTAATACAGTAACGGTGCAGGTTTTGCTCAAGTTAGAACCGTCCAGAGTGCGTACTGTGATTGTGGCAGTTCCAGGAGCCACACCGGTTACTTTACCTTTACTGCTTACCTTGGCAACATTCGTATTGGAAGAAGTATATTCCAGTTTCTTAAAAGCAGCACTTCCCGGAGAAAGTTTTGCTTTTAACATAAAGTAATTCCCAGACATAATATCCTTTTTTGTTGTAGTTAAACGGATTTTGGTAATCTTTTTTCCGACATAAAGCCGGGTAGTACAACTGAGAGAAGGATTGCTTTTTGAGGTAATCGTAATACGGGTGCTCCCCTTTTTGTTGGTAGTGACCAGACCGGAACTGTCTACCTGGGCAACCCGTTTGTTGCTGCTGGAGTAGGTGTAGTCCGAGGTATCTGCTGTGACTCCATTTATAGTGGGATTCAACTGGTAAACGGTATTCCGGTTCAGCACCAGATAGGCACTGATGGAAGGCTTTGTTTCCGAACTGGAGTAGCCGCTTTTGGAGGTCTGGGCAAAAACGGTATTTGACATAAGGAAAGCCAAAAGTAAAAATCCTGGGATGATTTGTTTAAAACAGTGAATAAAGTGATTGTGAAACTTCATATTGTTTCCTCCCTTTTTAATGCAATATCAGGCAATATAATTCTAATTGTAACGAAAGTATAACAGTGGATTGTGATACTTTCGTGAGAATTTCCAGGTTATGACAAAGGTGGCAGGTCTATATAGAAAGAAACGCCGTCTTCGGTATTTTCCAGTCCATAATTACCATCGTGGGCCTCTACAATTGTTTTAACAATGTATAGTCCCAGACCGACACTCATGTTTCGGTCCTTGCTCCGGGATTTGTCCAGTTTATAAAAACTTTCCCATATTTCCCGTTGTTCCTCTTCTGAGATGGGAGGGCAGGTATTGGTTACCTGAAATCTTATGAGAGGGCCATACATTTTTAACTGAACTGTAACACTGCCTCCTTCGGAGGTATATTTTAAAGCGTTTCCCAGGTAATTATCCATTGCCTGGGACAGGTAGGTTTCGTCTGCCCGGACTCTCAGATTGGGGGAAATGGAGCAGTTAAGAGAAAGTCCATTTTGCTGGAACAGGATGCGCCGGGTTTCCATAAGGCTTTCCACAGTTTCAGAGAGATTGCAGGGGGAAAGTTCCAAATGCTCTGCGGCATGTTCCAAACGGGAGAGGTCCAGCAGTTTTCCAATCATCTGGTTCATCTGCCGGGTTTCGTCCAGAATGACATCCGTGTATTCCCCGGTATCAATGTGTTCTCCTTCATATTTCAGCATTTCGGCATAACTGGAAATAATGGAAAGAGGGGTTTTTAGTTCATGGGACACGTTGGAGAGAAATTCCCGGCGCATCCGGTCAATTCGGGATTTCTCATCGATGTCCTGTTCCAACTGGGAGTTGATTGCTTTTAACTGCGTCATATCCTGTTCCAATTGCTGGGACATCTGGTTAATGTTTTTCGCCAGTCGCTGCAGTTCATCTTTTGTTTTGGGAATCTTAAGTGTGGTAGAAAAATCCTGACATGCGATTTTCTGAGCAGTACGGTCAATCTGCTGTATGGGCTTTACAATGTGTCCCGCAAACTGGAAGGAAAGCAGTCCACCTACGACGCAGGAAAGAAGCAGTGTCAGAAGTAATATGGGAGAAAGACCGAGAACTGTGTTTTTCAGTTCTGCTTCATAACAGGTCCATATTACAGTGTTATAGCAATGCTGTTCGGTCAGAATACTGCGGTACAATACGAGCCAGTTATTGGAATTGTAACCGGAAATAATACGGGGGTCTGGTTCTTCGTCATACACTTCATCGTTTACGTCCCTCAGGGCAATATTCTCCTCAATGGAGTCGTTGGTGCTGTAGAGGACGTCACCACTGTCCCGCTCCACCAGACAGAAGTACAGATTGGAGGTTACTTCGTAATCCTGTAAAACAGCCACAATATCCTGAAATACAGTGGGATTCTCCAACTGATCATCGTTCATTTCGTCGAATGCCTGCAACATGGTGTTTTCTTTTTGTGTTAAAAAAGCATCGTTTAAAAAAAGGTACAGGCTGATGAGCTGAATACTCTCCAAAATGAGAAAAAACAATATAAATATAAAGGTGAGACGGGTTCGTATTGAGTGGAACATAGCAGAAAAACCTCCTTGTGAGACTCCGGTCCATATATAACTGGAGACGTTCTGTTTTCATGGTAGCATGTTCCCGGCAAAATGCAAATGAAAAAAATGTGAGGAACAAATTTATTTGGAATCCGGTGTACAGGGATTGGGATTTGTGTTAGAATATACAAGTATAATTGGGCTTAGCAAAAGGAGAAAAAACAATGAAAATGATTATTAAAGGCGGTACCATTGTGGATGGTACGGATAGAGAAGCGAAGCCGGCGGATTTATTGATTGAGGATGGGCGTATTGTGGCTTCTGCACTGGTAATCGAGGAGGAAGCAGATGCGGTGGTAGATGCTACCGGATGTTATGTTATGCCGGGATTTATTGATCTGCATGTGCACCTTCGGGATCCGGGACAGACACATAAGGAAGATTTGCTCACCGGGGCAAAGGCGGCGGCACGAGGTGGGGTTACCACAATTTGTGCCATGCCGAATACCAATCCGGCAGTAGATACGGTAGAGGTACTTCAGGATATTTACCAGCGGGCAGAACAGGCACCGGTGCATGTTCTGCAGGTTTCTGCCATTACAAAGGGACAGGGAGGACAGGAACTGGTTGATATGGCTGCCATGAAGGAAGGCGGCGCAGTAGCGTTCAGTGAGGATGGAAAAAGTGTAATGGATGTGACACTTTATGAAGAGGCAATGCGCCAGGCGGCTCAGTTGAATGTTCCGGTATTTGCCCACTGTGAGGACAAGGCGCTGGTAGGAAAAGGTGTGTTGAACGAGGGAGTTGCTTCAGAGCGTTTTGGTGTGCCGGGAATTTCCAATGCGGTGGAGGATATTATTACGGCGAGGGATATTTTTCTGGCGCGGGAGAGTGGAGCACGTCTTCATTTGTGTCATTGTTCCACAGAGGCCAGTGTATGGCTGGTGAAGATGGCAAAAAGCATGGGAATTCCGGTAACGGCAGAGGTATGCCCCCATCATTTCATATTGACGGATGAGGACATCACAGAGGAGAATGCCAATTACAAAATGAATCCGCCCCTCCGGACAAAGAGAGATGTCAAGACACTGATAGAAGGACTTCGCAACGGAACTATGGATTGCATCAGTACGGATCATGCGCCCCATCATGCAGAGGAAAAAGCAGGCGGCTTTGAAAAAGCACCGTTTGGTATTGTGGGGCTGGAAACCAGTGCTTCCCTGACTTACACTGCTTTAGTGGACACGGGGGTTTTGTCCATCCAGCAGATGGTGCAGAAAATGAGCACGAATCCGGCAAAGGTATTGGGAGTGGATGATTGCAAAGGGTATGTTCAGATTGGCAAGGATGCGGATTTGGTTATATTCGACCCGAATGTGGAGTATGTGGTAGATGTGGAAGAGTTCGCTTCCAAAGGGAAAAATACGCCTTTTGCTGGCAGAAAAGTAAAGGGTAGAGTGAGGGCAACAATTGTAGATGGCAGACTGGTTTACGAAGATACTGCCAGAACTGTGAAACCACAGCCAGAGGAAGAGAATCTGTTTTCATGACAATGGAAAAATAGGACATACAGAATAATACAACAGGCGGAAATCGCCGGAATGGAGGACATTATGATTAACCAGTTAGTAAAGGAAATTCAAAAAAAGAATGCACCGATTGTGGTCGGTTTGGACCCGATGCTTTCCTATGTGCCGGAGCACATTCAGAAAAAAGCATTTGCCGAATATGGAGAGACGCTGGAGGGAGCAGCAGAAGCAATCTGGCAGTTTAACAAAGGAATTGTAGATGCCACCTGGGATTTGATTCCCGCAGTAAAGCCGCAGGTCGCCATGTATGAGCAGTTTGGTGTACCGGGACTTTTGGCTTTCAAAAAGACCGTGGATTACTGTAAGAGCAAAGGTCTGGTAGTGATTGGAGATATTAAGCGGGGAGACATTGGTTCCACTTCCGGGGCTTATGCTACTGGTCATTTGGGACAGGTTACAGTAGGAACCAAGAAGTATTATGGATTTGATGAAGATTTTGTAACTGTCAATCCCTACCTGGGAAGTGACGGTGTAAAGCCTTTTGTGGATGTCTGCAAAGAAGAAAAGAAGGGAATTTTTGTGCTGGTTAAGACTTCCAATCCATCTTCTGGTGAATTTCAGGATCAGCTGGTAGAGGGACGTCCTTTGTATGAACTGGTAGGAGAAAAGGTTGCTGCATGGGGCGAGGAAGTCATGGGAGACAGTTACAGTTATGTGGGGGCTGTAGTGGGTGCTACTTACCCGAAAATGGGAGAAATCCTTCGGAAGATTATGCCCAAAGCATACATTCTGGTGCCGGGTTATGGTGCCCAGGGAGGAAAGGCTGAGGATTTAAAGCCCTACTTTAATAAGGATGGACTGGGGGCAATCGTCAATTCCTCCAGAGGTATTATTTGTGCTTACAAACAGGAGACTTACGCCCGGTTTGGGGCAGAACAGTATGCTGAGGCTTCCCGTCAGGCTGTGATTGACATGCGGGAGGATATTAACAGCGCAATTCAGGGTTGATTCCGGGGTTGGCGTGAAGAAAATGGAAAGGAGCACATCATGAGTAAAAAAAGCAGAGTGATGGCGGTGGTAGATTTTCATGAACCCATTGCCAGTGATGTTTATTCTTTATACCTAAAGGTAGGGGATATGGCAGGAGAGGCGGTACCAGGGCAGTTTGTGGCTGTGTACTGCAATGAGGGAAGCCGTCTGCTTCCAAGACCCATCAGTATTTGTGAGACATTTCCGGAGAAGGGGATGATTCGCCTTGTATACCGTGTAGTGGGAGATGGAACGGAAGAAATGTCAAAATTGCATGCCGGAGCGGAACTTGCGGTAATGGGACCGCTGGGAAACGGGTATACGCTGCTGGACAAGAAAGCAATTCTGGTGGCAGGAGGAATTGGAATCCCTCCGATGCTGGAACTGGCAAAACAACTTACCTGTGAGAAGACCATTGTTCTGGGATACCGGGATGAGGTGTTTTTGAAGGAGGAATTTGAGCAATATGGAACTGTGGTAGTTGCCAGCGAAGATGGGAAAAATGGGGTAAAGGGAAATGTACTGGATGCCATAAAAGCCCAGCAGGTGACTGGGGAGGCAATTTACTCCTGTGGTCCCACACCGATGCTTCGAGCCATAAAGGAATATGGTCTTTCAAAGGGAATGATAACCCAGATTTCACTGGAGGAGAAAATGGCCTGTGGAATTGGTGCCTGTCTTGCCTGTGTATGCCAGAGCAGAGATGTAGATTCCCATTCCCATGTTCACAATAAAAGAATCTGTAAGGATGGACCGGTATTTTTGGCTGAGGAGGTGGAACTGTGATGAATATGGAAGTGAATTTGGCAGGAGTAACATTTCAGAATCCGGTCATGACGGCTTCCGGTACTTTTGGTTCCGGGGCGGAATATTCCGAATTTGTGGATTTGAATCAGTTAGGCGCAGTGGTAACAAAGGGTGTGGCAAATGTGCCCTGGCCGGGAAATCCTACGCCTCGTATTGCAGAGACATATGGTGGTATGATGAATGCAGTTGGACTGCAGAATCCGGGGATTGATGTGTTTTGTGAGCGGGACATTCCCTTTTTAAAACAGTATAATACGAGAATCATTGTGAATGTCTGTGGACGTTCTGAAAAAGACTATGTAGAAGTGGTAGAGCGCCTTGCCGATGAGGATGTAGACATGTTGGAAATCAATGTGTCCTGCCCTAATGTGAAAGAAGGCGGGATTGCTTTTGGACAGAAGCCGCAAGCACTGGAATCCATCACCAAAGCGGTAAAGAAGGTGGCAAAACAACCGATTATTATGAAGTTAAGCCCCAATGTGACAGACATTACGGAGATGGCGAAAGCCGCTGAGGCGGGAGGCGCAGATTGTCTCTCTCTGATTAATACCCTGACTGGAATGAAGATTGATGTATACCGTCGGACCTTTGCCATTGCCAATAAGACGGGAGGTTTGAGCGGACCTGCCATCAAGCCGGTGGCGGTGCGCATGGTGTACCAGGTGGCACAAAGTGTCAAACTGCCGATTATTGGAATGGGCGGTATTTTAAATGCAGAGGATGCATTGGAATTCATTCTCGCCGGGGCATCCGCAGTGGCTGTGGGTACTGGAAATTTTGTCAATCCCACCACAACGATAGACGTTCTGGAGGGAATCAAAGCCTATATGATGAACTATGGCGTAGAAGACATTACTCAGCTCATTGGGGCTGTAAAATAGCAGGAAAACAGGGGAACTACTGATTGAAAGTAGTTCCCCCTTCTATATATTGCCGGTAGGGTGTTAAAAGACGCAGTAACAGACTGCCCAGAAGGCAGACGGATATGATTTCGCCGATTCCTACTGTCACCATGTAAAACAGAATGGTGACGTCAATGCCATGAATATGGTAGGCTACATCTGGAAAATATACGAATTTTAAAAGTAAGGGTACAATAATTGCATTGCTCAGTACGGGAGGCAGAGTCAGCAGGAATTTGTGCTGCCGCAGGGCATAGGTTCCCAGTGCTCCCAGCAAGGTTGCTAGGCTTCCGAAAATCACGTCCAGAAGCACGCTTCCTGTCAGCAGATTACTCAGAAGACAGCCAATAAAAAGTCCGGGAATGGCTGCCGGGGTAAAGTAGGGCAGTATCGTGAGTGCTTCCGAGATGCGTACCTGAATGGCACCGGACGCTAAGTTGAAAGCACTGACAAAATAAGTCAGTACAATGTAGACAGCGGCAATCATAGCCGCCTGGGTGACAAATAATACCTTTTTGTTTCTCATGATTCAGTTCTCCTTTAGTTTTGTTTTACGAGTGGAAGGTCTCGAACACTCGGTCATTTTATTGTCTTTTCCAAAAAGCAAATGACAACTTTAAGAGTGTAGCATGAGAATGAAAAAAAAGCAACCGGAATCATAATTAAAAAGCAATTGGGTTAGATGGCGCAAAATGGATTGAATATAAATATGAAATGTGCTAAAATTGAGAAGATATTTGAGATCTAATAAAAATGACTGAACAGCCTATAAATAAAGGAGAAAATGGAATCATGGAAAGTTACAAAAAAGAATTTATCGAGTTTATGGTAGACAGTGATGTGTTGAAATTTGGAGAGTTTACTTTGAAAAGTGGACGTAAATCTCCTTTTTTTATGAACGCAGGTGCTTATGTTACCGGTTCCCAGTTGACGAAGTTGGGAGAGTATTATGCGAAGGCGATTCATGAGCATTATGGTGATGATTTTGATGTTTTGTTTGGTCCGGCATACAAGGGAATTCCCTTGAGTGTGGCAACTACAATGGCATTTTCTAAGTTGTATGGAAAAGAAATCCGCTATTGTTCTAACCGTAAGGAAGAGAAGGATCACGGCGATACTGGAATTTTGTTGGGAAGCAAAATTCAGGATGGGGACAGAGTCGTTATTATAGAAGATGTGACGACTTCAGGTAAGTCCATTGCAGAGACCTTTCCGATTATTCAGGCACAGGGGAATGTTGAAATTTTAGGATTGATGGTTTCCTTGAACCGGATGGAAAAAGGGTTGGAATCCAATCGGAGTGCTCTCGATGAGATTCAGGAGAAATATGGATTTGGAGCCAATGCCATTGTAACCATGGAAGATGTTGTAGAGCATTTGTATAACAGAGAATGCAATGGCAAAATTTTAATTGATGACACCATAAAGGCAGCGATTGATGCATACTATGAACAGTATGGAGTAAAATAGAATGTAATGCTAGCAATAGTAAATGGCAGTAGATGAAGTATGGAGGTAATTATGAACGAGAAGGCATACAAGACAATGAGTAAGATTGGTGGATGGAATATTGCGATGGGAGTCGTTACGATGGTAGTGGGTCTTGCTGTAGGAGTTGGTGCTATTATTACAGGTGCCAAATTGTTACGGGATAAGAGTAATATTACATTTTAAAAAAGATCGTGAAGGAGGGCAATGCATTGAGCGGGGATGCAAAGCGAAGAAAGATGTACTGGGTGTGCCGGGGGGCATTTCTGGTATATGTGCTGGTTTTGGTTTACCTGCTATTTTTCTGTGACAGGTATGGCAGAACTGTACAGTTTGACACGATGCAGTATAATCTGGTTCCTTTTGAAGAGATTCGAAGATATATTATGAATTGGGAATGTTTTACAGTTGAGCAGTTTGTGGCAAATATTGCTGGTAACATCTGCCTTTTTATTCCCTTTGGTGCATTGCTGTTCGTCTGGAAAGGAAAACCGGTCAGTTTTCTTGAGGTGACCCTGAGTTCCTTTTTACTGAGTCTGGTGATTGAACTGGTACAGCTTGTGAGCCGGGTTGGCGTATGCGATGTAGATGATATGATATTGAATACGGTGGGAGGCATGATTGGATATTTTGTGTATTTGATTGTGCGCACTGTTTTTCGGAGGATACAGCATGTTAAACGGTAAAAAAAGTTATAATTTTTCAGACAAAACCCATTCCCGGGATGGTCGACTGGCAACGGTGTTAGGTGCTGGAGCATGGCTGTTGTTTGGCTTTTTGGTGGTAGAATCAATTCTCACTAAAGGCAGTCTGGGAATCTGGTTCGGTTTGCTCGGTATGGTGGATGTAATAATTGCTTTGGCAGGACTGGTGATTGCTTTGATGAGTTTTCGGGAAGAGGATTCGTTAAAGTTGTTTCCCCGTCTGGGAACTTTGTTGAATGGTATGGTGCTGTTGATTTTGATAGCGCTGTTTATAATTGGATTATGAGAGGCAGGATAGAACAGAAATGGATGTGTCAGAGGACAGAATGGAAGAATTAAAGGAACGGTATGGATTGATGAAGGAGCGGATTCTGGAGTTACAGAAGGACGCTTCTTTTTGTGGCATATATGGGGATTATGTGTCGAAACTGGCAGGTTTTTTAAGCGGAGTTTACGAAGTGTATGAGACCATTGAAAAACAGGGCAGAGATGGGATTGAGCAGGAACAGTGGGTCGGCTGGAACGAGCGGATGTATGAGGATATTCTGGAGCCGGCTTACCAGCACAGTTATGCCAATCCGGATGTGGCAGTAAAGGCATTTGGAATTGAGATGGGGCAACGGCTTTGCTTTTTGTATACGGAATTGCGTGCTTTGATTCCCAGTGCTTACCAGGGAAATTTGCAGGATATCGTGATTTACAGTGAATTGTTTGTGGAGATTGAGACGATGCTTAAACTGCGGGGACAGAGTGAGGAGAAGTCCCTGGAGGATCTGGTTGAGCAGGTACAAGCGGCAATCTATGCTTTTGAACGGGATTACAGTGAGATTATTGTAACTGAGAGATTAAAGAGTCAGTTGGATTCTTCTATGGATTTTGCTCTGAATATTGTTATGCAGAGTGATTTTTCAGACTTGTCGTACCTGTACTATTATGGTGATTATATTGGAAAAAATGAGTTGCTAAGCGCCCGGTATTTTAACACCCTTTCCCAGAAGGAGATGGATGACATGGCTTTTACTTATACGGATGGTTACCGGGAAGGTTTTGAGATTGCCGGAATTGATTTGTCTCAGAAAAAAACTGTGAACATTCGTTACCACATTGGTTTTGAGCGGATGGTAAAAGCGGCTGTTATGCAGTTTGCCGAGATGGGATTAAAGCCGGTGCTGTACCCTGCGGCGGTGAAAAGCCTGGACAAACGGATGCATCTGAAAATTGGATATGCTTCCAGTCCGGCGAATAAGCAGTATGATTATGACCACCGCTTTGACAATGCCCTATATCTGGACAAGGCTTTTGCAGAGCGAAAACTGGAAGTATTGACAGCGGCATATGAGGATTTTAAGAATTTGTGCAGGGAATATGCCGGTCCGGCATGCATTGAGACGTTTGGTGAGGAAGAGTTTGTTCCCGTAAATAAGGATACTGCAATCCGTCTCAGTGCGCAGCAGCAGACGTTGTCTGTAAAATTACAGTCTCAGATGGGGCAGTTGGCAAATCGTTATATTCCCCATGACCAATATAGTTTTACTATTATTGCTTACCCTTTGCCGGAGATTGGCAGGGAGTATGAAGCCATTTTCAGGGAAACGGTTAAGGTCAATAATCTGGACAAAAAAGTATACCGCGAGATTCAGCAGAAACTGATCGATGCACTGGATGAGGCGGAATATGTACAGGTTTTGGGAACCGGGGGGAATACTACGGATATGAAGGTGATGCTCCACCAAAAACAGAATCCTCAGAAGGAGACGAACTTTGAAAACTGTCTGGCAGATGTCAACATTCCGGTAGGAGAAGTGTTTACTTCCCCACGGTTGACTGGGACCAGTGGTGTTTTAAATGTGTCCAGTGTCTTTCTGAACGATTTGGATTACAAGAATCTTACGATTACGTTTGAAAATGGTATGATTACGGACTACACCTGTTCCAATTTTGACAGCGAGGAGGAAAACCGGGCATTTGTAAAGGAAAATCTGTTGAATCACAGAGACACCCTTCCTCTGGGAGAGTTTGCCATTGGGACGAATACCACTGCCTATGTAATGGCACGACAGTATGGAATTCTCCACAAACTTCCGATTTTGATTGTGGAAAAAATGGGACCGCACTTTGCACTCGGGGATACATGCTACAGCTACAGTGAAGACAGTAAACTGTACAATCCGGATGGCAGAGAAATTGTTGCAAAAGAAAATGAATGTTCCGCGCTTCGGAAGTCAGAGGATAAGACAGAACGGGCAAAAGCATACTTTAACTGTCATACAGATATCACGATTCCATACGAGGAAATTGAAGGTATTTATGCAGTCAGGGCAAATGGGGAGAAAACTGCGATTATCAGCCAGGGAAGATTTGTGCTCCCGGGTACAGAATTGTTAAATGATGCGCTGCAATCATAATGAACAAGGGAAAAACAGGAGGATAAAACAAAAAAATGGGTACAAAAAAGATCGGTGATCTGATAACGGATAACATGTTGGTATATGAGGGAAAAGCAAAACAATCCTTTATGAAATTATGTATTCTTGGCATGCTTGCCGGCGCATTTATTGCGATGGGAGCATCAAGTAGCAGTGCTGCTGTTTATGGTATTGCAAATACAGGTCTTGCAAAGACACTGGCGGGTGCAATTTTCCCGGTAGGATTGATGTTTGTTGTATTAATTGGAGCAGAGCTTTTTACCGGCGATTGTCTGATGGTATTCGGCGTGTTTGAAAAACGGGTAAAGCTCCTTGATATGGTTCGCGTGCTTGCAGTTGTTTTTGTATGTAATCTTCTTGGCGCATGTGTAATTGTCGTGCTTGTTAACCGTTGCGGACAGCTTGATTATGGAAATGGTGCATTGGCGGCGGCAACGATTAAGACGGCATATACCAAGATGAATCTTGGCTTCATGAAAGCCTTTTTCTCCGGCATCATGTGTAATATTCTTGTATGTCTGGCTGTGCTTCTTGCAGGTGTCTGCCAGGATGCAATCGGAAAGATTTTTGCGTGCTTTTTCCCAATCTGGGCATTTGTAGTTGGTGGTTATGAGCACTGCGTTGCCAATATGTATTATATTCCGGCAGGGCTTCTTGCAAAACAGGGAGAGGCGTATTACAATGCTGCGAT
>JAQXNR010000096.1 GCA_029098105.1 Lachnospiraceae bacterium | reverse complement strand
ATTGCGAAACAGTGCATTTGCAGTTTATAGTTTCAAGATAGTTTGCAATAAATATTATATAAGATGCGCCTTTGCACTGCTTTTGTGCAACGAAGCATCGTTATAATATTTATTGCAAACTATCGTAACGAATGCGAAATCATTTCGCAATTACCTAACTAAACTTCATTAATGAAAGGAGACCAACTCATGTTGAAAGGGAAAACTGTGGTTCTGGGAGTCACTGGCTCCATTGCCGCATATAAAATTGCCAGCCTTGCCAGTATGCTGGTAAAAGCCCATGCGGATGTACATGTCATTATGACTCCCAATGCAACAAACTTTATTCATCCGATTACCTTTGAAACACTGACGAATCACAAATGTCTTGTGGATACCTTTGACCGGGATTTTGAATTTAAGGTAAACCATGTGAATCTGGCGCAAAGTGCGGATATTATGATGATTGCCCCGGCTTCTGCAGATGTGATTGCCAAACTTGCCCATGGGATTGCGGATGATATGTTGACGACAACGGCATTGGCATGTAAAGCCCCGATTTACATTTCTCCGGCAATGAACACAAACATGTTTACCAATCCCATTACCCAGGACAATATTGCAACCTGTGAAAAATATGGGATGCATGTCATTGCTCCGGCTACCGGTTACCTTGCCTGTGGAGATACCGGAGCAGGGAAAATGCCGGAACCGGAAACATTGTATGAATATATTTTAAAGGAGATTGCTTGTGAGAAGGATTTGAATGGTAAAAAAATTCTGGTTACGGCAGGACCGACCCAGGAGGCAATCGACCCGGTGCGTTACATTACGAATCACAGTACCGGAAAAATGGGATATGCGATTGCCCGGCGGGCGATGCTTCGAGGAGCGGAAGTGACGCTGGTCACTGGTCCTGTTTCCATTGCTCCGCCTCCTTTTGTCAAAGTGGTTCCGGTAATTTCTGCACAGGATATGTACGATGCCGTTATGCAGGAGGCAGAAAAACAGGATATTATAATTAAATCTGCAGCGGTGGCGGATTACCGTCCGAGCCATCCAGCTGAGGAAAAAGTGAAGAAAAAGGAAGGGGATATGGCAATTTTGCTAACCCGAACTTGGGATATTCTGGGTACTTTGGGGCAGCGTAAAATTGAAGTAGAACAGGAAAGTTCTGGTGGTACGGATGCAGACCGTAAGCCGTTCCCGTACCTTTGTGGGTTCTCCATGGAAACTCAGGATATGGTGAAAAACTCCCGAGAAAAACTTTCAAAAAAACATGTGGATATGATTGTGGCGAATAACTTGAAGCAGGAAGGTGCCGGATTTGGTACGGATACGAATTGTGTTACTTTGATTACTTCGGAGGAGACCCGGGAACTTCCTCTTATGTCAAAAGAGGAGGTAGCCGATGCACTGCTGAACAGTATTCTGCAGTATAATCAATAAATAAAATAACCACCATTTATATATAAATGTGTGCCTTTGTACCGACCGAAGGGAGGGCAACGAAACACATGTTATATAAATGGTGGTTATTATAATTGAAATATTATTTATTGATTATTTAATCCGCTTTCTCCAATTTAAAGGTAAGCAACTGGGAGTTTAAGAGTTCTGTCTGTTCGGTCATCTGCTCTGCCATTGCTGAATTCTCTTTGGAAATTCCCGCGTTGGATTTTACAATTTCTTTTATTTCACTCATAGAATCCGCAATATTTGTAATGTGTTCTTCCTGTTGTTCGATGACATTGGCCATTTGTCCGATGTCGTTCTGGGCATCTGCAAATCCTTTCAGATTCTGTTGCAGTACAGCCACAGTAGATTCCATAATGGCAATTCCTTCTTCTACGGACCGGCAATTCTTTTGAATCATTTCATCAATATCCTTGCTGGTTTTTGCAGTATCTTCGGAAAGACCGCGGATTTCATCTGCCACGACCGCAAATCCTTTTCCTGCTTCACCTGCCCGGGCTGCTTCAATGGAAGCATTCAAAGAGAGGAGATTGGTCTGGGTGTTAATGGCGTTAATCATCTCAACGCAATCCCGGATTTTAGCGGAACTGGATTCAATTTCTCTCATCTTTTCCTGTAATTTTGTGATTTCTTCTTCAGAAATGCTGCGCAAATGGGAGTTGTTTTCCTCCACTACATGAATAATATGCCGGGCACTGCCACTGGCAGTCTGCATGTTATTTTTCAAAATCTGCATGGTTTCGGAAAGGCTGTTTATATTTTTCTCCTGTTTGGAAGCCCCCTCTGCAACCTGATTTGATACATCGGAAACCTGAGCAGAAATATCTTCAAACTGATTTGCACTTTGGGCAATATCCTGAACCAAACCGTTTAGATTACTGGTGATTTTCTGGATGGCATTTTCCAATTCTTTAAAATCGCCCTCATAATCTACGTTAGAATCTACGGTCAGATTGCCATCTGCAACGTCATTGAGAATCCGTACAATATCGCTGACATAGGAATTCAGAGTTTCTATGGTAGTATTCAGAGAATCCTGCAACACTTTGATTTCCTGACAAATTTCTTCTTCCTCAAAGGAAATGTCCAGATGTCCCTGGGCAACCAGAGGTAACTTTTCTGCAAAGCGTTCCAAAGGTTGGAACCATTTTCCGATGACCCGTTGATTCCTTTTGTTTGAAATGATTACACATGCCACAAAAATAGCAATGAGCAACAAAATGGTAATAAAGAAACTCAAATAGGACTGGAGCCAGTCTTTTACCATGAATACGGTAAAGGGAGAGTCTTCGCTGACGACCCGGGTTACGGTTTTGGCTTTCTTCTGGTAATCTACAATTGTGGAAACAGTGTTCTTTCCATTTGTACACTTGTTGTACTTCGTATCTTTTATATTAATCTGTACGTCGCTGCCAAGTTGATATTCTTTTGAAGGATGGGTAATAATTATACCAGAGGCGTCGGTGATGAAAGCGTAATCTTTGTCGTGGTAACTTTCGGCAAGAATAGAAGTCAACTGGTCCATATAGAAATCAATTCCAAATACACCGATGGTTTGACCATTAATCACGACACGCTTACTGAACGTGATGCAGTACCCACCGGTCTGTTCATCCAAATAGGGAGAAGTGATGTAAATATCATCGTTGTCTATGACATTAGAATACCAGTCTCTTGCGGCAACATCAAAATCCGGGTCTGGCGTCCAACCGTTATTCATAATAACCAACTGGGGAAGTTTTGGGTCGGACAAATAAGTACAGGAAATGTCTTCGTAATTCTGGGTGATGCTGTCCAGGTACGCTACGGTCTCGTCGTAATCTTTGTATGCATCACCCCGGGCAACCATGCTGTTTACAAACATATTAAGAATATTTTCCTGCTTCAATACCCATTTTTCAATCTGGGCGTTATAATCATTGGCTTCACTGCGGATTTTCGAATTAGAAATCTGGATGGAAAATGCAGCCATACTAATTAAGGAAATGGATAGTACAATAATCAATACAATGCTGACATTTTTGTTAATGATTCGGGTAAACAAATCACTGTATTTCAGTAATTCCTGTCTGTTTCTGGAATGGCGTTTACTCATTATAAATACTCCTCCTTGTAATTTGTAAAAAAATGGTATTCGCGTAACATTTTATCACAATAGTGTAATACAGTACCATTGTATCATATATGCGGAATTCCTGCAAGAAATCTGTTCCCTATTTAATGTAAAATATGTTATACTAAGGACATGTATTAACGGATATATATGCAGAAGGGAGGGAATGGGATGAATACGAAGTTTTTTGACGACGCAGACTTGGCAGACGTATTTAAGGAACTGGATGCAGCGAATGCGAAGATAGAGACCGTGGAGCAAGACGAAGAGACACTGGCTTCCCAGCGCCGTTATGAGGAGATTATTAAAAAGCACAGAAGCGAAGGGAAGGGGAATCGTTAAGAAGTTGTTCTGGAGTGAGAAGTAGTAGATAAGGGTAAGTTACATAGCCGGCAGGTTTCAAGATGAAATCTGCCGGCAGTTTGTTTAATACAGGTCTAGATTGAAATTCTGATATGATATTTCTAATTTTTGAAAATCACAGCAGGTTTTGTTCAAAAATACGTTATTGTTTAATATTCTTTTATCGTGGACTTTTTGTGCTTTTTCTATGATTTTTTCTTTGTTTTTACGAATAAATCGAATTTCATTTGCTTCATATGTATCAACAGTATCAACAGTTGCATCAACATCAATGATTTCGTAACAATCATTTTTTATTGGAATCATATTATTGTGTAAAATATTTGCAATTTCTTCACCGTTAGTATCTCTGACAAAAGTTGTAATAAGCGCAGAACGCTTTCCTTTACCACTTTTTTTTCGTTCTGTGGTAGTTTGAGAAGTCAATGGCAATACATATTTGATTCCATTTATCATTGTTATTAATCCGACATATGGACGATTGTTATACTTCACACTTACTCGGTTGTCAATAGAGTGTAGATATTTTATATAATTAGAATGCACTTTACACAGATACAATTCTTTCTCCATAGTATTCTCCTAAAATAATAGGGTTGTTAAAAAACAACCCTAATTTTGAATCGTCCACTAAAGCAGGAACTCTCTAATGCTATAAAGCATAATACACTTTAATAAAATTATTTGTGATTGTCAACAGTTTCTTTATAATTATTATAACCAATTAAGTTGAAAATACAAGCAACATATGTTCGGAAACCGGCTTTTGAAGAAAAAATATAACCTTATATATAATATATTCAACAGAAGCAATTGGTGTTATTTTTGTAATTTATCGGAAAGTTAGCATAAAGTTTTACTCGAAAAATTGAAAAAATAAAAAAGAACACCTAACTTTGTGATAAAGTATTAATTGCAAAAGTTCAAAATGAATTTTCCAAACATCCGGAGAAGTTCTAAAAGAAAACAGGAATACTATATTGAGAAAAAGGAATTGAAATTTTTGAGGGACCTGGGTATACTTAAATTGAATGAACAGAATTAAGATAATTAGAAGCGTAGGAGGTAGTGCTTATGACTGTTTTAAGGCAAAGTGCAATAAGGGAATTAGAAAAATTACCAGAAGATTAATTAAGTTTTGTAATTCAAATGTTTCTGATTATGATGCAGAATTAGTTGCTTATAGGGAGGAAAAGTATGGTAAATAAGATTCTGATTGATACGAATGTATTACTTGACTATCTTTTCACAAGAGAACCATTTTGCGAGGACGCAAAAAGTATTA
>JAQXNR010000095.1 GCA_029098105.1 Lachnospiraceae bacterium | reverse complement strand
GGAAAGCGTTGGGCCGAGGTTATCTGGAAAACCATGAATGGGTGACAATTAAATAGACTATA
Source organism: Lachnospiraceae bacterium (assembly GCA_029098105.1). GTDB lineage: Bacteria > Bacillota > Clostridia > Lachnospirales > Lachnospiraceae > NC2004. The sequence goes on along the minus strand of JAQXNR010000095.1, from coordinate 3,425 downwards.
GTAAAACTTAAGTAGCGAGACGAGCAGTTCGACAAATTGCTTGTCTCGCTATTTTTTTTACCGACCAAAGAGAGGAAGGGGGATGGGGCTGTAAAGATGAGAAACGTTCATGGGGATAAATTTGTAGGTGGTCAATTTACGGAAAAATGGGGAAGAGGGTGTGATAAAATGGGGGTAGGAGGAAGGAATCGTTTTGAAATAATACACATGGCTTTATGCAGGGCTTCAATGAGAGGAGAGAAGAGATGTTTGGTAACCAGAATGAAACAGATGAGATTTCCGTAATTCAGTATACGGGAGGGAATGATACTTTTGTATGGAAGCATCCGATTCAAAATTTTACAATGGGCTCTCAGTTAATTGTACATGAATCCCAGGAAGCCTTGTTTGTAAAAAACGGAGAGGCGTTAGATCTTTTTCGTGCAGGACGTTATCTATTGGAAACACAGAATATACCTATGACAAGTCGTTTATTTAAAATGCCGGTTGATAATGGACAGACTTTTCAGGCTGAGGTTTATTTTATTAATCAGACGGTTCAGATGGGGATAAAGTGGGGAACGGATAGTAAAGTCAGATTATTTGATCCCATGTCAGGACTATATTTGGAATTAGGAGCATGTGGGGAATTCAATTTGTGTGTTTCGGACTCACGTAAACTTGTACTAAAATTGGTGGGAACGGATTCAAAATTATCACAATCACAGCTCCTCAGTACAGGGAACCAAAATGGAAATCTTACAGGAATGCATGGATATTTTCGTTCCATGATTATGACCTATGTAAAAAGTCTTCTAGCGCAGATAATCAAAGATAAAGCAATCAATATTTTGGAAATTGATAGCCAGTTGGAGATATTGTCTCTTGAACTGAAAGATAAAATCAATGATGCATTAATGGAATATGGCCTATTTATTCCAGAGTTTTTTGTAACCCGAATTTTAACACCAGATGATGATCCAAATTTTAAAAGACTAAAACAGCAATATGCAGATAAATATTTAAAAATACGTGAAGAAGAAATACTTCGGGCAGAAGCAGAAGCAAAAGCAGAACGAAAAGCAGTTGAGGCTGCCACGGAGGCTAGAATGAATATTATTCGAGCACAGGGGCAGGCAGAAGCGTTAAAAATAAAAGGCGAAGCAGAGGCTGCAGCCTATCGAATGCAGGCAGAAGCAGAAGCGGCAGAGATGAAGATGAAAGGCTACACGTATGCGGAGGAAACTGCGAGAAAAGTTGGTGTCGGTGCTGTTGAGAATGGCTTTGGTAGTGTTGGAGGTAATGGAGAAGGCGGCAATGCCGGTGGCTCAGGATTGATGGGAGATTTGGTAAATCTGGGAGTTGGTCTCAGTGCCATGTCTGGCGTTATGGGGATGACCAAAGATGCCATGTCTCCACTCTTTCAGGCAACGAATGAAACCGGGCAATCAGTTTCAAATTTAATGAAACCGAACGCACAAAATGTCACATGGAACTGTAGTTGTGGAATGACGGGGCTGACTGGAAATTTCTGTAGTAATTGTGGAAAGAAGAAGGGAGAGAATGCAGGTGAAGAATCGTAACATAATGTACCTTTTGTTAGGAATTTCATTAGCCATTTATAGTGCAATTGTCTGGATCGTTCCATGGGAAAAGAATGGACTCCTAGTTTTGTCTTATTGTTTTACTGTTGTTGCTTTTCTGTTCCAGGGAATTCTTTGGAAAATGTCATGGGAACAATCTGAAAGTGCCATGAGTAAGTTTTATGGTATTTCGATTCTCAGATTAGGAATTATATATCTGGCAGTACAGATTGTATTGAGTTTTATAATTATACTGGCTTCGAAAGTGATTCCAAACTGGATTCCCATCCTGCTATATATTATTCTGTTGGGAATGTTTCTGGTTGGAATATTGGCTACAACAAAGGTGAAAGAGCAGATTGATGTGTTGGAAACGAGACAGAAAGAATCGACGCTGTCCATGAAAAAATTGCGTATTGAGGCAGAATACTTGTCGGATACCTATACGACCCAGAAAAAACTGGAAACAATTGCGGAAAAATTGAGATACAGTGATCCGGTGAGTTCCGATGCATTGATGGAAGAAGAGAAAGAATTGGTTCTGCTATTGGAACAAGTGAGTCAGGCACTTCAGGATGAAAATCAGGAATTGTTTGATACGCTTGCGGATGAATTTCTGAGTAAGTTGGAGAAAAGAAACCGTCTATGTAAGATGTACAAATAGTTGTAAATGGAGGAATGAATATGTGTAAACACTCGTGCTTTATTAATCGAATTTTTTCATGTTTGCTAATTTTATCCCTTGTATTTTCTACCGTAAATACGGCGAATAAAAAAATTGTAAAAGCGGCTGAAACAGAAGATTATATCGAGATTAGCAATGTTTCGGAATTATATGCTATTAGAAACAATTTAGAGGGAAAATATATCTTGACCAAGGACATTGATTTGAGCGAAGCAACTGCTCCTGGAGGAGAGTTGGATGTGGGAAACGGATGGGTTCCGATTGATGGCTTTCGTGGTACTTTAGATGGAAATGGACATTATATTAAGGGACTGACTATGTATGGGGAAGTTAATCAAAACTATGTTGGTTTGTTTGGAAATGCTTATAGTCCTAGTTCTAATTTCACCGTCTGTAATCTTGGATTGGTAGATGTAAATATCAATATCACAATGCCAAAGGAAAAAACATATCAATCTTCGGATTGGTATGTTGGTGGAATCGTGGGACGAGGTTTCGGTGGAGAGATTTCTTCCTGCTTTGTGACAGGAAATATTACGATTCAATCCGAGTCATCCGATGGATGCGTGGGTGGATTGGCAGGAACAGATGTATATCTTAAAGAATGTTATAATGCGGCAAATGTAAATGTGTACAAAGAGGATGGCACGACCTACCGGGATTTGTATGTAGGAGGACTCTGCGGTGTGACAATATGTGGCAGCGATACGATGTTGTATAATTGCGGAACAATAAATGGGGGAAGCGGTGGTGCGATAGCAGGAAGAAACGGTACAGGTGGTCATGATGATAGTGGAAATAATTTCTATTTGCAAGGTACCGGAATGGGAGAATCTGCAACTCCACACACAGAGACTCAGATGAAAAATAAAAATTATTTTTCAAAATGGGATTTTACGGATGCCTGGGAAATCGATGCATGTTCTAACTATTCTTATCCGCAGTTGCGTACCTGTATGCAAAAGCGTGTAAAGAAAATGGAAATTGTTAATATGCCATCTAAACTTGAATATGAGCAGGGAGACGAAATTGATTTTTCGGATGGGACAGTAAAATTGGAATATGAGGATGGGTATGATGTAACCATTTATATTACGGAGGACATGATAAAAAATACATATGATACATTTCTTTTGGGAAAGCAGCAGATATGTATTTATAAAGGACTTGCCAATACG
>JAQXNR010000094.1 GCA_029098105.1 Lachnospiraceae bacterium | reverse complement strand
GGATAGAGCAGCGGTTTCCGGAACCGTGTGTCGGGGGTTCGATTCCCTCCTGGTGCATTTTTTTGTTACAATTTTAACTTTTTCAAAGGAGATTCCCATGAGAAAACAATTATTCACTCTGTTCACTCTTTTTCTTTTTCTAGGTAGCGCTATATTGGTTTTACCTGCCAAGGCGTCAGAAACACCCCCTACTACTCTTGCCACTTTGACTACTTTTTATAATGAAAGTGTCTCTGGTAATTATACCCTTACCGGCGATGGCAATACCGTTATCCCTCTGGAAATTACTGCGCAGGGAAATGTAACACTGAAAATAGACTCCCCATCCCTGCCCAATGACTACATCTTAAAAATCTATACCGATGATTCCTACATCAATATGATTCAGTCTTCCCTTTTGTCTACAACTGAAACTTCTCACAGTATTTCCCTGACTGCCGGCTCCCAGGAGAACCTGTACCTGTTCTTTTCTCCTACTGCCAAGGATACAAGCGGTGCTGTATACCCGGTTACCATTACCGCTACGCTGAAAGCCGCTTCTGTCCAGAACATATCCACTAACAAAACATTGCAAAACAAGCGTTGGACAAAAAAGCGGATGGTGAAAGCAAAAAGCAAACATTACTATAAATTGGTAGTAACAGGGAACCGCTATTTTTATTTAAGTTCCAACAATACCTACATTAATGTTCAGTTACTGGACCAAAAGAAAAAGAATGCCCTTTCTTCTGTCATTCCTCTGAAAAGTTCAAACAACTTTCAGGCATCTTTTGCCCTCGGCAAGGGAACTTATTATGTGGCGGTCACTGCGGATTACCAGACCTCATACCAATTATATTACCAGTGCAGTAAAGTAAAGAATGTCGCTGGCAGTGCTTTTAAAAATGCCCCAAAAATGACTTTGGGCAAGCAATATTTGGGACTTTTGAAGGCAACTACCTCCACAAACACGGGACACTATTACAAGTTCCACATGAATCAATCAAAAAAATTACAGATTGCATTTTATGTAGAGAATTCTTCCAGTCAGTTCCAACTGCAATTATATGATGCCCAGAAAAATCCACTACCTACCAACAACTACCGTTTGGGAAATGCCAGTTTATTGTATATTAACTCCCGGGCAGCCATTCCTTCCGGAACCTACTATGTTCGAATTTCCAAAGTGAGTTCTACCTCCTCCGGATGTTACAGCCTTCTGGTACGAACCCAATAGGAAGAAAAACCTTATATAATATAACAGGTTTTTACAAATTATTATTTGTTTGTTCATAATCTGTTCATATTTTAAGGATATAGTTAAACCATAAAGTTGTTCATTTTCATGTTATAATAGTGTAGTAAAAAACCTCCTGGTTTTCACCAGGAGGTTTTGCTTTTATTATTTACGATTTTTTATTTTACTGTTAAATTGTATTTCGCTTTATATTTTCCACAGGTTGCTGTAATCACCGTCTTCCCCTTTTTCTGCCCAATTACCTTTCCGGTTGTCTTATTCATGGTTGCCACTGCAGGATTACTACTACTCCATTTAATAGAAGAAGAAAGTCCCTGACGGTATGCCTTAAAGGTGTAAGACTTACCTACTTTTATATATTTCGGCTTTGTCGTAATAGTAACCGAAGGCTTCTTCACTGTCACTACCGTTTTCAACTGGTATACCCGGACTCCGGTATCCACCTTTGTAATCACAGTTGCCTCTCCTACTCCCTTTGCCGTAATCTTACCACTGGAGTTCACCGTACATACCTTTTTGTCATCGGAAGAATAGGTAATGTAGTAATCCGAGCGTTTGTTGGCAATAATCAATTTATAAGTATTCGATTTGTAAAGCGTAATCTTCTTCTTTACCGTTGGATCTTTGGTAACCACAACTGCACATTTTGCCTGGTAACCACTGTTTGAAGTTGCTGTGATGACGGCATAGCCAACTCTCACTCCGGTAACCACGCCACTGGAAGAGACCGTAGCGACAGAGGTATCCGAACTGCTCCATACAACCTCCTGATTGACCATAGTGTCCGGTTGGAAACTAACCTTCAACGTAAATTTGCTTCCCTTTTTCAACTGCTTTGCCTTGCAATTCAGAGAAATGGAACGCTTGTCTCCCGGCATCTGAATGGTAAAACTCTTTTGTTGGCTGCTGTTCCCCACATTGTCCGTAGCCCATGTAGTCACCGTATTCGTTCCCGGCTGCAGTGTAAACCCATTTGTATACGTAACCGTATCTCCGTTATTCACAATGTATTTAATCTGATCCAGTCCTGACTCCGTATCATAGGAATGCAGGTAACACACATCATCCACCATAGTATACGTCACATCCGCTGGTGCATTGGCATCCACTTTGTCAATGGTAATATTCATAAATGCGGTTGCGAGATTTCCATATTTATTCGTATATTTTATTGTCAGAGTATAAATTCCGTTTTCCTTTACTTCAATCGCATTGGAAGCATTCGTTCCTGCATCAAAGGTAATCTCCCGGTTTCCATCCAAATACAATGCCGCTATTGTATAGTAAGTGTTGTTTTCCCAGTAAAAATTCAAATTTGCAGAAGAAGTCCAGTTCACTGGAACACCACTAACAGTCACTTTGGGAATGACATACAAATCACATCCCAGAGCATAACCATAACTGGATTCCGCTGCCGAAACATAGGGAGTGAAACATGCGGTCTCATCTGCATTGTCCATGAATTTACTGCTATTTTGGTATGTGGTCTCTGAAACATATACCTGGGAAATTCCATTCCAACTGGTCAGTCCGGAATTGGCAAAGGTTTGATCCGACGGATCCTGGTAAAACGCCCCAGAACCAATGGTCATATTCGCATTGTCATCAAAGGTGACAGAACGCAACAGAGAATTATAAAAAGCCTTCGCTCCGATTTCTGTCACAGTTGCCGGAATAGAAACCTTTGTCAGCATGGATCCTTCAAAGGCATAGCGGTAAATTGTAGAAACTCCATCCGGAATAGTAAAACTGGGATTGTAATATCCTTTTGCCTGCAAGGATGGCAACTGTGCCTCCTCCGCAATATTACTGCCCCTTGCAGGAGGAAAGGCAATCAGGGTATTGCCTGCCTTGTTATATAAAATTCCATCCACAACAGAAAAGGAATTGTTTTCACTGTTCAAAGCATACTGGTAAATATTCGTATCCCGAAAACAGCACTCACCAAAGTAACTCAATCCTTCCGGGAGCCATAAAATTCCTTCTCCATCCTGAATGTAACTGTTTCCTGTCTTATATACAGAATTGTACAATGTACTGCAGCCGGCAAACGCTTCATCTTCAATAATTTTCAGATTCGTCGCCTGGGAAAAATCCACAGTAGTCAGGTTATAACAGTTTTCAAATACCTTTTTTCCAATAATCGTCACTGTTTTCTTAAAAATTGCTTTGGTAAGCGTTTGCCGACAGGCATCCATCATTAAAGTCACCTGATTGTCAGACATATCCATAGTCTGAAGGTTAAACTCAATGATGGTCTGTCCATTATATTGGGCAGCATTACTTCCGTCAAAAGTAAACACACTCTCTGCCGATACGTTTATAGAAAGTTTTCCTATGCTGCCACCCAAAAGGAGCGTCAACATCACAGTGAACGCCACAATCCGTTTCATCCATCGCACTGCATTTCTCTTCATATTGACTCCTCCTTTACGAAATTGCTTTTACTGTTACATTACAATAGACAGTTTTTCCATTATAGGTTGCCCGAATAACTGCCTGCCCCGGTTTCACACCCATAATTTTGCCATTTGTAACAGTCACCACATTGCTGTTCGAACTATTCCAGGTAATGGTGCCATTTGTTCCCACTCCATCTACCGCCAGTGTATACTGGTCATATTGTTCTATCGTAACCGATGTGGGATTCATTTTAATAACCTCTACTGTACACTGGGATTCAATTCCATCCTTGCAGTATGCGGTAATCGTTGTCGTTCCCGCTCCTTTCGCCGTTACCATACCGGTACTGGACACAGTAGCAACCGATTCATCATCCGTCATCCACAGCACTGCACTAGTCGTATTGGTCGGAATCGTGCGAACCTCCAACTGGCTTTTCTGCCCCTTCGACAATGTAATTGTGCTCTGTGAAATTGTCAGACTGGTTACTGGAATCGGGTCAATCACCTTAACCCGGCACCTTCGTGACAATTTGGAACCATCTGTTGTCTTAACTGTGACATAAGCTGTTCCCGCACTTTCTGCAAACATCGTACCAGTTCTCTTATTGATGCTCAACACTTTACTATCGGAAGAAGTCCACAACAGTTTCTGATTGGTAGCATTCTTCGGGTATACGGTAGCCTTCAATGTTTTATACTGGTATCCGGTAATCAAAGTAATGTAGGATTTGTTGAGTTTTAACTGCTTCACCTTCCGAACAACAGTAACCGTACATTTTGCCTTTACCCCACTTCCATCCAAAGCGCTGCAGGTAATAGTTGCTTTTCCTGTTTTCTTTGCTTTTAATTTGCCTGTGCTATCCACACTCACAACTTTGGAATTAGAACTGCTCCATTTAATCTTGCGGTTGGTAGCAGTCTTTTTTAACACAGATGCCTTCAACTGGTAAGTAGAACCAATTACCATACTCAACTTTGTCTTGTTCAGTTTAATAGAAGTAACCTTCTCTTTTACTGTTACGACACACTTTGCAATGTAACCCCCATCTTCACTGGTACAGGTAATTGTACATTTCCCTCCCGCTTTCGGAGTTACCTTTCCATTTTTGTCCACCACAGCAACTTTCTTATTGCTGGACTTCCATGTTACATTCTTATTAATGGAATCATTTCCCAGAGGGTACAATGTCTTTTTAATCGTAAATGTCTTTCCTACATATATCGTCTTTTTCTTAGGACTGACTTTAATTCCGGTTACCGGCTCCGTTACGGTTACATAACACTCCGCAGACTTTCCGTTACTCGTCGTCGCAGTAATAATAACCGGATCTTTGCTCACCTTGACACCAGTAACAACACCTTTACTGGACACGGTAGCAATGGATTTGTCACTACTAGTCCAGGTAACAGTCTTATCCGTCGTGTCCTCCGGCATAACCGTCGCCAAAAGGGTTAGTTTCTTTCCACGGCTTACCTTTGCCTCCGAACGGTTCAAGGTAATTCCCGTTGCCAGCCGTTTGACATCAATCGTACAGGTATCATATTTCGCTCCAGAATTGGTCTGAACCCGCACTGTCGTACTTCCCGGTCCCACTGCAGTCACTTTTCCGTCTTTGTCAACAGTAACAATAGAAGAATTGGCAGAACTCCATACAACCGACTGATCTGTTGCATTACTAGGTTCAATCTTAGTCTTTAATGCAAGAATATCTCCCGTCATAATCGGTTCTGTCGGTTTATTAATAATTGAAATCTTCTCCACCGGCTGTTCAATGGTAATTGTACAAACTGCCCATGGAGCATAGGCCTGAAATCCATTGTGATCTACGGAAGAAGTCGCCCGAACCACAATGGTTCCCGGACCATTAAAGGTAACCACACCATTTTGATCTACTGTGGCGATACTCTCCCCGGAAGAACTGGTGGTAGAACTAATCTCCCACTTTAATCCTTTGTCCAAATAGGTATCTGCCGCCGGATTCTCATCCCTGTCATCACTGGTCACATAAGCAATCAAAGTGACCTGCTTGGAAGTCAATTCTCCCAAACGCTCATATAATGTTTCATCCTTCATGGTAACCTTTTTCGGGTAAGGACGCACAATGTATTCTACGGAAGCAACAAAACTTCCATCCTCTGCAACCGCCTGTACGGTGGCTCTTCCGGCTCCCACCGCCAATATATTACAAGTGGAATATCCCGGTCCCGAAGACGGCTTGTTGTCCACCTGAATGACGTTGGGATCCGTTGTCGTCCAGGTAATATTGGAATTATACGGAGAGTGCACGAAATTATAACTGGTCACCCGTTCCCCATTTGTTCCCTGCACATCAATTTCCTCATCTCCCAGACCCGCCAGACGTGCTGTCAAAACATCCGGATCATTCGGAAATTTCTCTTTGGGAACGGAAAGACCATTGCCATTTGTCGTATATCCAATCTCAGTATATAACTCCTGCTGACTGTTCAACACATAACTGGAACCATCCCGTCGAATCTCAATTCCCTTGACCGGACGGGTTACTGTTATATTAGCTTCTCCTTTAAAGGTAGTTCCATCAATTGCCTGGGTTACACGAATAATAAAAGAAACCGCATTTTCATCCGGATGGGCATCAAAGAATTCTTCTGTCGTCGTCAAAATCACCTGAATCTGCCCATTACTTCTCTGAATCACAGCCTGTAGTCCGGTTGCCAAAGCCGTCGGAGCCGTTCCCTCACTGATCATTCTCACATTCTCCTCTGCATCAATATACTCGCATACCAAAGGAGTAGAAGGAGAGGAAGTATTGATGGTTACCGTTTGCTGGTTCTGTAATGTAGAAGAACTACTATTTTTATAATCAACGCAGTTAAAAAAGGCATAACTTGGTGTCACACTGAAATCATTTGTCACAATGATTTCCACTGTATCCGATTTCAACGTCTCATTAATATATGCAGTAACCTTAATAACACCTCTTGTATTGGTATTCTTAGACGTTACCAGAATATACCAGTATCCATTGATTGCCTCCCAATCCAGAGAACTCATTACATTGTTCTCATCGATACCCACTGCAGAAAACTTCTGGTTAGATTTTACATTAGTTTTCAAATACATTGTATCGCTGGGCTTTAAATAGACATTGTTCGTCTCAATCTGCGGGTAAATCGTTGCCTGCAGGGAACCGGACATGGTTGCCATATCCACATAGGTTACTTTACGGGTAATTACCTGGGTAGTCGTATTGCCTTCTGGATCCGGAACTGACTCACTCACTTCCGTTGTATCCTCATCATAAAACTTCTGGTACTGGTAAGTCCACTGAATAGATGCCTCACCAGGACCTACTACAGTTGCTGTAAACTCTCCATTTTTACTACCAGAGCCACTAATCTTCAATACATTGGTGTCGGAAGAAGTATAAGACATATTCTGTCCTTTGAAATTCTCTCTTCCCTCACCGGTTGCTTTAATGGTAAAGGAATCACCTGCTTTGCATCTGCCAATCCCGCTGATTACCGTACTGCCCTCTTCAATCTCAATTTTGTCTGTAGAAGAACTTTTATAGGAAACTACCGAAAATACTGGAGCAGCCAGAGTTGTTGTACTATCATTTTTTCCACTTACCTGCAAAACCTCATATTTGTCTGAATCCGTCTCTCCTTGATGCCATGCCGCCTCTGAAACAAAAGACCCATTCCAGAAATATACCACGGCAATGCAGAATACCAGCGCCAGAGCCAGGCTAAACTTAAACGCTTTTGTCTGAACTATTTTTATAGGTTTCATAGCCTTTCTCCTTTCTACTACTTAGACGACTGTTTTTTGCCGACGATGTCATCATCGGTCAAGACCCGTTTGACAACTACTTTACATTTGACTTTCTTTCCACTGCCATCCTTTGCCTTACAAGTAATATAACAGGTTCCCGGTGCAACTGCCGTAATCTTTCCATTTTTGACGGTTGCTATTTTCTTATTGGAAGAAGTCCATGTAAATTTCTTAACATCCGCATTGGAAGGGGAAACCGTAACCTTCAACGTCTGGGTTTTTTTCACTTGTATGACCACAGAGGAAGGAGTCAGTTTTAATGACTTGATATAACGTCTCACCGTAATCTTACAGGTGGCTTTTTTTCCACTGCCATCCATAGATTTACAGGTAATGGTTGCCGTTCCATACCCCTTGGCAGTAACCACGCCCTTGGAAGTAACCGATGCCACCTTCGAATTGGAACTGCTCCATGTAACAGAACGGTTCGTTGCAGTGGAATTCTTCACCGTTGCCTTTAATGTATACTTACTTCCCTTTTTCATCACCTTGCTGGTTTTATTCAGTTTTATACTCTTTACCTTTTCATTCACGGTAATATATACCGAGGCCATCATATCCCGATTCTGTGTCCGCGCTGTAATATAGCAGTGTCCTCCTGCGACAGCCGTAACATTCCCCTTGCTGTCCACCGTCGCCACCCCGGTATCCGTAGAAGCATAAATCACTGTGGAATTCGTAGCATCGCTGGGGGTGATGTTTTTAGTCAGTAACAGGGTTTCTCCTTTATTCAACGTCTTAGAAGCCGGAGACAGGGAAAGAGAAGTCACTGGAACCACTACATTGACAATACAAGTTGTCTTAATCGTTGCATTTTTGTCTACTATGTAAGCGGTAATGACCACCGGGTCTCCTACCTTATTTGCAGTAACCACACCTTCCTGGGACACAGAAACAATATCCGGCTTATTGGAACTCCAGAGTACTTTCTGCTCGGAAGCCGTAGAAGGGTATACCTGAGCTTCTAACACCGCTTCTTCTCCAATATTGATGTCCAGCGTAGTGTCACTGATGTCAATCCGGGAAACCGCTTGGTAGACCTCTACCGTACAGGTAGCCGTAATCTGCCCATCGTCTGCCCGCAACAAAATCGTAGCCGTTCCTCCCGTCACACCAGTTACTTTACCATCGTTGTCTACCGTTGCCACTTTACTGTCAGAACTTTCCCAGGTCACCTCTTTATTGGAGGGCTCATACCCCGGGTAATTGGACAGCAATGTATAATTCAGGGTAAAACTCTCTCCTACACTAATCTTTTTGTAGTTGTCCTGTAAGGAAATACTGGCAACCGGGACATTGATGGTAAGTACAATCGAATCCGCAATTTTCTGGTCATCCGCCGAAGCACAGGTAATCGTAACCCTGCCTGCCGAAAGTAAAGTAACCTTACCCGTATAGACATCTACGGTAGCAACACTGGTATTACTGCTGGACCAGTTCACAGTCTTGTTCAGCGCATTCAGATAGGTGTCATATTCATCTGTATCTTCCTGTTCATCTACTGCATTAGACTGTACATTGGCAAACAACTGCACATACTTTTCCGCCAGATTCACTGTCATATCCGTACTCGTTATCGTAACGGAACTCACTTTAGGAACTACTTCTATGTATATTACATCACTGGCACCGGGATTATATTTGGATGCCGCAACGACAACACAATGTCCCGGACGTTTCGCATATATGGTACAGGATTTGTCATTTGTCCGTATGTCTGCCACAGAATCATCCGTACAACTCCAAATCACATGGTTCCGGTCTGTATTATTATTCGAATCCGGCTCCACATCATTGTCTCCCTTTGGTGTTGCTGTGACCGTCGTAACTACCTCATCACTGCCTCCGGTTAAATACATTGTAACTTCTTTCCGTGACAGACTAAGACTGGTAACCGGTTGTTCTACAAAAACATAGCAGACCGCATTAATGTCCCGGTTATCCACTGTCTGAGTAGCAATAATCGTATATTCCCGACTGGCATTGTCTTTTGTAATCTCCAAATCCTTTGTAATCGTAATCAAAGCATTGTGGTAGTAATTAGTAGAACTTTTCTCTTCCACCTTAAACTGGGATTTTGGAACTTCCTCAGCATCCCTTATACTATCCGGATTCACCTTGCCCTTATATGCTTTCCAGGTAATCTGAGCATCTGCATCAGTAGCGGTAACTACAATCGTTCGCGTGGAATCTTTCCCCTCCACACCTTTTTCCATATTAATCTGGGATTCTGCCATCGTCAGCGTATTGACTACATGCAGTTTCAAACTAAGATTGATGGTATGATGATACGTCCTTGCATCTTCCTCGGTCTCATCGAATTCGTACTTTGCAGTAATCACTACAGGACTTGCCGAAGTTGTAGGAGTCTGCCCTTCCTCAGAAGAATTACTGATGTTATAGGTCAAGTCACTCTGAGAGGTTGTATAAGAAATATGCTCTGTCGCATTCGTAGAAAAAAACAGTTCAGAACTGGGACTGGTTTTCAGTTCAATGGATCCATCTACCGGCACATCCAGATTATAACTGTAGGTCTTGTATTTTGCATCGGTTTCATAATAACGCCCTGTTGTCACACGCTGGGTTCCCCTGACAAAATAAAACTGGTTATTCGGGTAAATGCTTAAAGTCACTTCCTGGTAGGTTTTGTCATTCGTGTTCGTCGCCCGAACTGTGACCTCATTCCCCTGCTCTGCACCAACTAAAGCATTCAGTGTAAAGCCCAAACCCTTATTGTTCTCACCGGTCGTCGTCCAACTACAGCAACTGCCATTGGTATCCGTACAACTCCACACAATATCCGTGGCTTTTCCGCTGGTAGCCGTTATGGTAACCAGTTCTCCTTCATAGAGTTTATGGCTTCCGGTATACTGAAAAATATTGGAAACCTCCTGCAGTTCATCCACTGCTTCCGTTGACATAACCGGAATCAGACCCACAACCTGCATCATCATAACCAGTACGAGTAACCATGCTACTCGCTTTCTCATTCGATTTATTCTGCCTGTATACATAATACCAACCTCCGCAAACAATTGCTTTAACCATCTTGTTATTTTACCATAAATCCAGTGTTCAAACAAGTCGCTTTCCCCAATATCTAGTAAGTGGGCAGCACTATCCATTACTTATATCGGCTTTTTTATCTTTTTTCAACAGAATATTTCAAAAAAAATATAGAGACAGCCTTACTGTCTCTATATTACTGAACACATATTAAAATTTCGTGAGAAGGCAATGTTATTTCACAGTCACTTTCAAAGTCCTTGTAGTTCCACTTTCGTCCTTCGCCCGACATTGAATTGTGGCGGTTCCTTTCTTTTTGGCTTTTAACTTTCCAGAACTGTTCACACTCACTACAGATGGCTTGCTGCTAGTATAGGTTACCTTCTTATTTGCTGCATTGGTAGGAGCAACCGTTGCCTTGAGGGAATAACTTTTCCCCTTATTTATAGAAAGCGTACTTTCGTTACAATTCAGTTTGATTCCCGATACCAGAATCGGATTTTTATTGTCGGTGCGTTTCTTAAGGCCATAATATTCTGCGATTGCTTTTGCATCTGCCACACCAAGTTTTTTTGCTTTTGCATTGGTGTTCATTAATTTATAATCACTGCTATCAATATAGCCATGCTCCACGATCATAGCCGGAATATCCCGGTAAATCGACTCCCTGATGACACCATAATAGTCCGCAATTTTCCCATCAAATGGGTAACGCAGGTATGCCGACTTACGGGTAAATACCCCTCTTTTCTGGAAACCACACTTTCCCAGATTATTTAAAATCTTTTTTCCCAATGCCTTCATTGCTTTATTATACCCTGGTTTGTAAGTAGAGCGGGTTACCCACACTTCCGACCCTTTCACTCCACGGTAACCGGAAGCATTAATGTGAAGGCTGATGAGCACGTCTGCATCACATGTTTTCGCAAATTTCGCCCTACCTTCAAGACCTAAAAACCCCTGATTGGTCTCCCGAGTCAAAAATACGGTAACACCTTCATACTGCTCCAAATAATTGCGGCAAGCCTTTGCAATCTGCAAATTAATATTTCTCTCGTAAAGTTTCTGGGAACGGTTTACTGCCCCCACATCCGATGCTCCATGTCCCGGATCCAGTACAATCACCAGATTTTCCTGAATTTTCACCTTACAGGTTGCCACAACACCACTGCCATCCATCGCCTCTGCAGTAATTGTTACCGTTCCTTTTTTTCGGGCGGTCACTACTCCCTTCCCATTTACAGTAGCCAGTTTGGTATTCGAACTGGACCAATTAATGGAAGCATTTTCAACATTCTCAGGTACTACTGAGGCACTCAGCGTTCTGGTAGCCCCCTCGTTCATAGTAATACTTTTCGCAGAAAGAACAATTTTTTGAACCTTTACTTTCTGACTGGCAGCATCTGTTTTCTCAAAAGTTGCAAGTTGGGAATCCGTAACGGAAAATGCAACCCTTTCCTGATTCACAGCAGAAATATATTCTACCTGGGTAATCCGGTACACACCCGGCATCATCGAATTCGTGATGGCAAGACTTCCCTCAAATCGCTCCATTTGTCGGGAATAGCGCATTTCTGCTGTCATTGTGGAACCGTCCTGGTCACAGGTAAATGTCAGTTTCAACTGCTCATCCTGGATTTCAGAAAGAACCGTGGCAGCGTAAAGACGTATCTTCTGCTCCTGTCCCGCTGTAACCTTGGAGTAATCATACTGTACCTGCTGTATACTAAAACGATTCGCTGCCTCCTTGGTGAAAACCGATTCCTCTTTTACAGCCGCATCCATCGATGTAGTCCATGTAACTGTTTCATCAGAATCCCCGCTGGCATCTCCACTAGCATTACCCGATGCTTTCTTAGTATCCTCGCTATTCTGTATTTCCTGTGCATTCACTATACGCCCTGCCGGCATTTCCGATAGCATCCCTGCCATCAGTACCATACAAAGAACGAAAGCCGATGCCTTTCTCCATCGTTTCATCATTCTCTTCATCCTTTCTTCCTTATAAAGCAAGGTTAGCACACCTTTTGTCGAATGTAAAGAAAATGTAAAGTGCTTCACAAAAATCTCAAAAAACTGGAATTTTTTATAATATTTTTATAATTTTATGAAAGTATAGAATTTTTTTTAAAATTATGCTATGATAATGTTAATCAGAAGGGTTTAAAGATGACCGGGCAGAAATCCTTTAGAATTTGTCCGTCCTGTTCCCGGAAGATTACTATTTTACATTTTATTTTATAGTAAGGAGGATGTACAATGAAAATCGCAACGGAGTTAGGTCAACGTATTCGCAAGTACCGCAAAGGCAAAGGATTAACACAAGAGGAATTGTCCTCTAAATGCAATCTGCACCCAACTTACATTGGTCAGATTGAGCGTGGTGAGAAGAATCCTTCCATCGAAAGCGTATACAAAATCTGCAAAGCACTGGAATTAAAGACTGCTGTTCTCTTCGAGAAAATTGATGATTTTGCAACTGATGCAGAGGAAACTACGGTTCCACTGAAAGCATACGCAATCATCGAAAAAATGTCTTTTGAAGACCAGAAGGCTATGCTTACCATTGTAGAAAATGCAGCATCATTAAACAAATAAAAAAACAAAACTGTGCACAGGTCAGTGCACAGTTTTTTTATTTTCTGCTATTATTCATCTATTTATTCATCCCAGTTATGGTATACCTGCTGAACATCATCATCTTCTTCCAGCAAATCCAACGTCCGGTTCAAATTCTTAATCGCCTCTTCATCCGTCAACTCCACATAAGTATCCGGAAGTTTAGTAACATCTGCTTCTGCCATTGGAATGCCCTCTTTTTCCAAAGTTTCCCGAACCTTGGTAAAATCTTCTGGTGCTGTCAAAATTTCAAAACTGTCTTCCTCTTCATTGAAATCTTCAGCACCCGCATCTAATGCCATCATCATTAAGTCATCCGCATCCAAATCACATTCTTCTTTGTCAATCAGAATCTGCCCCTTTTCCTGAAACATATAGGAAACGCAACCCTGGGTTCCCACACTGCCTTTTCCTTTTGTGAAAGCACTTCTCACATTGGCAGCTGTACGATTTTTATTGTCTGTCAAAGCATCCACAATGATTGCCACACCATTGGGTCCATATCCCTCGTATGTAACCGCCTCATAATTCGCTGCATTGGCATCCCCGGCAGCCTTCTTAATACCGCGTTCAATCGTGTCATTCGGCATATTATTGGCTTTTGCCTTCGCGATGACATCCCGTAATTTGCTGTTATTGTCCGGGTCTGGTCCCCCCTCTTTCACAGCAACTACAATCTCACGACCAATTACAGTAAAAATCTTACCTTTTGCCGCATCATTTTTCTCCTTTTTGTGTTTAATGTTGGAAAATTTTGAATGTCCTGACATTTTATTAACTCCTTTTCTTATTGTTCTGTTATTTCTGTATCTTCTAATCTGCTTACCTTTACCTGAAGTATCATGTTGTCATGAATATCCAGAGGTTTAAACTTGTACCCTTCATAGACCACATCAATCGGCTCATTCTCCCCAGGAAGATGACCAATCATATAAATCAGAAAGCCATTCAGAGTATCAATATCTTCATCCGGAAAGGTAATTCCCAGTTCATCACTAATCCGGTCCAGACGGGTCAATCCACGAATCAGGTATTCCCCTTCCTGGCGCAGACGGGTAATCTCCCGTTCCTCCACATCGTGCTCGTCCAATATATTCCCGACAATGACTTCCAGTATATCCTCCATTGCCACAATGCCCGCAGTCTGCCCATATTCGTCCACTACAATCGCCATATGTAACTTCTTGCTCTGCATATCGCTGAACATCGTACTGATGTCGTGGGCTTCATGTACATAATATGCCTCCTGGGCAATGTCGCAAAGCGGGGTCTCCGGCGCCGTCAGGTAGGCTTTCATCACATCCTTCAGGTGTAATACCCCAATAATATTGTCAATGTCCTCATCATATAGAGGAAAACGGGAATAGTTCTGTTCCAGAATAAACGGAACCGCTTCCTTCAACGGCATATTTTTTTCGATGCCGACAATCTTCTTACGAATGGTCATAATATCCTTCGCATCCTTGTCCGTGAATTCGAAGATTTTGGTAATCATCTCCGCTTCCTCTTTCTGGATGGCACCCTGCTCGTGCCCTTCATTCAGAATATTTATAATTTCCTCTTCGTAAACATTTTCTTCGTCTTTGTCTTTTTTGTGAAATAAACTCATCAGTCGCTTAGGACCATTTTGGGCCATATCCTTACTTATCCCCTTTATCAAAATATTTGTCACTTAACTACTTTAACACTATTCCTGTAATTCGTCAATCTCTGCCTTATGTATGAATGTCCATACTAATCATCAATGCCCGGTCAACCTTTTCAAGAATACTGGACTCCAAATGGCAGACCTTTTCCTTCAGTCGTGTCTTGTCAATCGTCCGTACCTGTTCCAGAAGTACTACTGAATCCTTCATAATCGCACATTCCCGGTGGTTTAGTTCCACATGAGTGGGCAATTTTGCTTTATTCATCTTGCTGGTAATGGCAGCACAGATTACCGTTGGACTGTGGCGGTTTCCTGCATCATTTTGAATAATCAGCACCGGGCGCACTCCCCCCTGCTCAGAGCCTACCACCGGTCTTAAATCCGCATAATAAATATCTCCACGTTTTATAAGCACAAATATAACACCCCTATCTTTTTTGCAAATATTGTTTTTTCTTAATGAACAGTATTTCCAAAATTTCCCGGAGTATTCAAAAGTACAAAAAATTCTTCCAAATTAAAAATCAGCAATTCAGGTAATTGACCGTCCTGTCATATTTACCATTCTTATAATACACCCGCGGAACCCGTCGTCCCACATCGCAGCAAAATTCATAATTAAAACTGCCTGCCAGCCCGGCAACTTCCTCCACAGTAAGTTGCTTCTCTTTGTCTTTTCCCATCAGCGTAACCACATCTCCCTTCTCCACTTGAGGCAAATGCGTTATATCCACCATAAACTGATCCATACAGACCCGCCCCACAATCGGAGCAAACTCTCCCCGAATCAGCACTCTACCCTTGTTGGAGAGACTACGGGGAAATCCATCTCCATAGCCCACCGGGATTGTGGCAATCCGGGAGGTACGTTCTGTCACATAAGTTCCTCCATAACCAATTGACGTTCCTGCCGGTACTTCCTTCACATGTATTACATGACTTTTCAGTTCCATTGCCGGAGTAATAGCAAGATGAGAAAAATCTACTTCCTCTGAGGGGTACATACCATATGTAATAATCCCGGAACGCACCTGATCCAAATAAGTTTCCTCATAATCCATAATTGCGGCACTGTTAGCAACATGCTGAACAGGAATCCGAATTCCTGCACTGACCAGTTGCCGGGAAAACCAACAAAATCGTTCGAACTGTTTCTGTGTATACTCCCGTCCTACCATATCCGCTTTTGCAAAATGGGAAAACAGTCCTTCTATCTCCAGATTGGGTAATGCCGCAATCCGCTTTACTTCCTCCACGCTGGCTTCATTCGGAAGAAATCCGATTCTACCCATTCCTGTGTCTACCTTAATGTGTATTTTTGCAACCGCACCCATGGCAACTGCAATTTGAGAGAGTTGCTCTGCCATTTCATAACTGTAAATTGTCTGGGCAATGTCATTACGAATCACGTCCGGATACTGGTAGGAATCGGTATAGCCCAAAATCAGCATTGGTTTATGAATTCCGTTTTGCCGCAACACTACACCTTCCTCTACGACAGCAATGGCAAATCCATCCACCAAATCCTGAAGGGCAAGCCCTACCGGAACAGCGCCGTGACCGTATGCGTCTGCCTTAATTACTGCCATCAGCCTTACTCCGTCTCCTATTTTACTTCGCACTGCCCGGATGTTACCACAAATCGCATCCAAATCAATTTTTGCATATACCCGTAAATAATTCTGCATGCTATCCTCCTAAAGTATTGTCTGTCTATTTTATTTTGTCGTATGCTTTCAGAACTTCCGGTATGGCATCTACAATATCCATCGCCATCATGCCAATTGTTCCTACTCTCTTTCTCGCAACATCTCCCGCTGCACCATGCAGACATACCCCGGCACATGCCATAGTCTGAAGCGGATTACCAAGAACCGGCAGCAACTGCATATTCGACAACATGGTCTCTTTTGCGCGACCTCCTTTTTTTTGCCGGTGCTGCTGTGCCAACAGGGAAATCAGCATTCCCGCAAGACAGTCTCCACTTCCCGCTGTTGCCATTCCATGATTCCCCGTCATATTAATATATGTGGGAGACTTTCCATCCGTTACAATCGTTCTGGCATCCTTTAGCACAACCGTCATCTGCCCCTGCAACCGGTTACGCCGAATATACTGGTTAGCAGTATCCATTAAACGTGCAGCAATTTTTCCGGTATCCTTTCCACACAGACGGGACATCTCTTTTACATGGGGTGTCAAAGTTAAATAAGGACGGCTCTGCAAAGGAAGACTCTGATATTCTTCCCATATTCCGCTTTCTTCTGCCAATATGCGAAGGGCATCTCCATCCACCACAACCGGCATGGAACCCTTTTGCGCATCTCCATAGGTTACAACTGCATGAGTCAGTTTCCGGGCGGTTTCCCCCAATCCCATTCCGGAACCAATCAAAACCGCATCTGCCCATTTCCAGTTAGCATCCAACAGGTCATAGGCCTCCTGCAAAGTAGTATAACTTAATACTACCGCTTCCGGCACCTGAATCTGTATAATCTCCCGGTTTGAGGAATGGGTCAGAACCCGTACCAGCCCACAGCCACAGCGGTATGCCGCTTTGGCTGCAATACATGCCGCTCCTGCCATCCCTTTGCTGCCCACAATCAGCAGAACATTGCCATAAGTTCCCTTATTGGAACGGTTTTCCCTCGCCGGGTAATAAGACAAAGCAGTGTGTACCGCCTTCGTTCCACTGCCAAAAGTAACGGCTGATGGGCGGGCATGGCGCAAACTCTCCTCAGGAAATCCAATCTCCTCTACCAGTACCTCCCCCGCCATATCACTTCCCGGGTACAGCACCAGTCCCATTTTCAAATATCCAAAAGTAACTGTCAGGTCCGCACAAAATACCGTTCCCATAGTATCTCCCGTCGTAGCATGAATACCACTTGGTATATCAATGGCAACTTTGTACCCGGTCAGACGGTTCATCCAATCAATCACCCGGGCATGAATTCCTCTAACCATGCGTTTGAGCCCCACACCGAAAATCCCATCCACAACCACATCAAATCTGGCATCCGCCGGAATTTCCTCTGTAATCAGTACATCTTTTTCCATTGCCAGTTTCATCTGTTCTGTAAAAGAATCCGACACATGTTCAATTCCATGAATATAGTATACCGTAACATCATATTCATTTTCCTTTAGAATTCTTGCCAGAGCCAGACCATCCCCACCGTTATTGCCACTCTCCACCACAATGAGAATCGCATTCTCTTTGGAAAACCGCGCCTGAATCGCCTTTGCCACACTTCTCGCCGCCTGTTCCATTAAAAACAAGGCGGAAATTCCCATGTGGTCCATTGAATACCGGTCTACCGTCTGCATCTGTTTCTGATTCAAAACATATTTCATACGCTTCCCCTTTTCTGTCCTTCCATACTATGTCAATTTTTCTATTGTTTTTTCCGGGATTCTTCATAAATTTCCACTGGTTTCATCCCTACAATTTCTTTTAAACTGTTAAACACTTCATGATTATAATTCTCCCGATTCTGCTTTTCCAACAGACGGGCTGACAATTCTGCACGAATCCGCTCAATGGAATCATCCAGTTGCCCAATCCGTTCCCGGTTTACCTCCACCTGTTGGTACACCGTTTTCAACGTCTCCAAAAGCAATTCCTCATTCACCCGTTTGATTTGCTCCGGCAAAAGTCCCAGAACATCCTCATTCTGTACCACACGCATATTGATTTCTTCAATCATCTCTCTCTGTTTCGCTTTGCGTCGGTCATTTTCTTCTCCCATATCAGACATATTGTAAAAAATCCGCCCCATCAGACGTTTTTTCTGCCCTTTCATGTCCCGGTTTTCATTGTTCAGTCTTCCCTGCTGTTTTAACAAGTCGGTAAGGCGCCGCTCCAACCGCCGCACCTCAGAAGACTTATTTCCATTTACAAAAAGGGCATGCCAGGAAGGGTCTAGGGTCAGAATAGGTAAATTTTCCCCCTGAATACTCTGTAAAAAACGGGCATCCTTCTGATTCATCTGCTTTTTTTTCGTCTTTTTCTGCTTCATGCTGCACCTCATGCTTTTCTGCATTATTCCCTTACGCTTATATTATATGCCAGATTCATAAGACTTTCCTCCAAATGCACATTCTCCACTACCACGCTGTCCGGCAGTTTCAAATCCACCAGTGCAAAATTCCAGAATCCTACAATCCCCAGATCCACCAATTCACTTGCAATCTCATGGGCACACTCTTTTGGCACAGCAAGAATCGCAATGGAAATTTTTTCCCGTTTTACAAATTCGGGAAGTTCCTCCATTCCATATACATGATGCCCCGCAATCTCGGTGCCGATTACATTTTTGTCTACATCAAAAATACCGCTGATGTGAAATCCGCGTTTTTCAAAATCAGAATAATTTGCAAGCGCCTGACCAATATGTCCCGCTCCTATTATAATCAGTTTACGGATTTTATAAAGTCCGAGAATCTTGCCAATTTCTGTGTAAAGGTGTTCTACATTATAGCCATATCCCTGCTGTCCAAACCCACCAAAATTGTTCAAGTCCTGCCGAATCTGGGACGCTGTCACCTGCATCCGCTCACTCAACTCTTTCGAGGAAATCCGTTCCGTCCCCTGTTCTTTCAGTTCACTTAAATATCTGTAATATCGCGGAAGACGCTTTGTCACAGCACTGGAAATCTCCTTTGCTTTCATTTGCTATCACCCCGTTCACATGCTCTTACCATGAATTATAGAACTTTGTTAAGAATATGTCAAACTACACTCTTGAGAAATTCAAAAAAAAATTATATTATGTTACTATCACAAAAAACAAGAGAGGAAACATCATGATTTTAGCATGTCAGAATATTAGTAAATCATTTGGAGACAATGTCATATTAAATCATATTAATTTTCATATTGAGGAAAAAGAAAAGGTAGCCCTGGTGGGAATCAACGGTGCTGGTAAATCCACCCTCCTGAAGATTATTATGGAACAACTCTCTCCAGACGAGGGACAGGTGCTGCTGGGAAAGGGGGCAACCATTGGGTATCTTTCCCAACAGCCGGATTACGATTTGAACATGACCATTTACGATGCCATGGCAGATGCCAAAAAGCATGTGTTTGAACTGGAACAACAGATACGCCAGACAGAAGAACAGATGAAACAAAAAACTGGTGAGGAATTGGAACAGTTGATGGAACGCTATGCCCGGATGACCCAGGAATACGAATATCTGGACGGATACAGTTGCAGAAGCGAAATCACAGGAGTCCTGCGGGGACTGCAATTTTCAGAAGAAGACTATGGCAAGGACATTCATCTGCTCTCTGGCGGACAACGTACCCGGGTAGCACTGGGCCGCCTGCTGCTCTCCCGACCCGATATTATACTGCTGGACGAGCCGACTAACCATCTTGACATCGCCTCCATCTCCTGGCTGGAACAATTTCTTCTGTCTTATAAAGGAGCAGTTCTGCTAGTAAGTCACGACCGTTACTTCTTAAACCGGGTTGTCACGAAAGTCGTGGATTTAGACCAGGGAACGGCGACGGTATTTCAGGGCAATTATACCCAATATGCAGAAAAGAAAGCCGCTCTACGCAAGGAACAGTTAAATGCTTATTTAAACCAACAGCGGGAAATAAAACACCAGGAAGCTGTCATTGAGAAACTCCGCCAGTTCAACCGGGAAAAATCCATTCGCAGAGCAGAAAGCCGAGAAAAAGCATTAAACAAAATGGAAGTTCTGGAAAAACCAACGCAAGTAAATGCCAGTATGCGGATGACGCTGGAACCCAGCATCATCAGTGGAAATGATGTACTCACCATTACAGAATTGTCCAAAGGGTTTGAACATCAGCCTTTATTTTCTCATTTAAACATCTCTATCAAGCGAGGAGAAAAGGTGGCTCTCATCGGACAGAACGGAACTGGTAAAACAACCCTTCTAAAAATCATCAACAAACAACTCCATCAGGACGAAGGCAGAGTGCAACTGGGAGCCAAGGTGAAACTTGGCTACTACGACCAGGCACAGCAATTATTTAACGAGGGTAACACAATATTCGAAGAAATTTCTGATGCCTACCCAGATTTAAACAACACCCGGATTCGCAATGTGCTGGCCGCCTTTCTGTTCACCGGGGATGACGTATTCAAACTGGTCTCCTCGCTAAGCGGAGGCGAGCGTGGACGACTGAGTCTCGCCAAACTTATGCTGGGAAACGCCAACTTTCTGATTCTGGATGAGCCAACTAACCATCTGGATGTATATTCCAAGGAAATTCTTGAAGATGCTTTACGGGATTATACCGGAACGGTTTTCTATGTGTCCCACGACCGCTATTTTGTCAACCGTACCGCAACCCGTATATTGGAATTAGAAAATGAACAGGTAACGGAATACAAAGGAAATTATGACTACTACCTGCAAAAAAAGGCCGAGCGAAACACTCTGTCAGAAACTCCCTCCCCTGTTTCAGGCAATAAAAATAAAGAAGAAAGCAAATCCGACTGGAAAGCCCAGAAAGAGGAACAGGCACGAATTCGTAAGAAAGCCAATGACTTAAAAAAAATAGAACTGCGAATCGAAGAACTGGAACAAGAAATTTCTGATTTGGAAAAAGAACTGCAGAATCCTGACATTGCCAGCAATTCTGCAGAACTGCTCCGTCTTTCCAATCAGCACGGGGAACTGGACAAAGAACTGTCCGGTCTGTATGAACAGTGGGAAACTCTGGCAGAGTAGTCATTACTCTGTCGGCACATCCCACAAATCAATTAAACTGTCTTTCATTTTTAAGGCGTCCTGATACATGGAAAGGGTCGCCTTTTCCATTTCCACCTCTTCCGAATCAAATTCTGTTATTGTCTCCTGCCGGGCATTTTTTACACATTTTTTTGTATTTGTATGATACCAGTATTTTAATAGATTCTGG
>JAQXNR010000093.1 GCA_029098105.1 Lachnospiraceae bacterium | reverse complement strand
TTCGCTTTTTTCTCTTCTATGGCGGCTAGTTCCTCTTCTGTGGGAGCATCATCCTCCTCAGGACCAAACAGAACATAGGACAATTTATTGAGAAATCCAGCAGGCTGCGCATCCACTCCGGCATCAACAGAAGCATTCTGTTCCTCTATCTCACTGGAATCCAGAGAAATCATAGTCTCAAATTGTTCCTCTTGTATTCCTGGCTCTGTAATTGCCTCGGTCTCCTTCGCTTCCTTTGCCAGGCGTGCAGCCTCTTTCTTCGCCTGTTTAGCGGCTGCACGCTCTGCCTTGCGCTGTTCCTTCTCCGCTTTCTTTTGCTGCTTCTTCAACGCCCGCGGAGAAAGTGCCTGTTCCTGAAGCAATTCCTCTACACCGTGGTCTTCAGAAAGACTTTTCGTTAAATCTTCGTTGAAATCAATTCCTTCCAGCACTTCATCTGAAAGTGGCATATTAAAGGGCTCTTCCACTGAAGCAGTATCTTCCACCGTCGGCGCTACAACTTCTTCCGCTGGAGCAGTATCTTCTACCGTCGGCGCTACAACTTCTTCCGCTGAAACTGTATTCTCTACTTCCGGTGTCGCCGGCGCAGCAGGCTCTCTTAAAGTGTCCTTTTCCTCAGTTTTACCCGAATCTTCTCCATCAGAAAAAATATCATCCAACATACTGTTCAGTCGTTCCTCTTCAGAGGAAGACATTCCCTGAACTGTCGGTTCCGGAGTTGCCGTATCTTCACTGGCGAAGGTTGTCCCATACCGTTCATCTTCCTGCGCCAGTTCCTGAGCTGCTTTTTCCTTTTCTTCCTCAGAAAATCCCAACAAATCAAAAATTCCATTGTTCTCGTCTTTATATGTATTCATTGTTTCTCCTGATTCTTCAGAAAAAATGTCATTAAATAATGCATCCATTTCTGCATCTATATTTTTTTCGTCCGCCATAACCATATCCCCATAATATTTTATAGATAGTCCTATCTTAACATAAATAAAGGACTTTCGCAATCGCAAAAGCCCTCCTAGTTCTGTAAAATATCCTATTCATTATAAGTTTTCTGAATCAGTTCATCCATTACCCCAACCAGTTTACCAATCTCCGGTTTCGTAATCTGAGCATCCACTCCCAGACTCTCTCCTTTTCGACGCATTTCTGCATTAATTAGGGAAGAGAAAATAATAATCGGTATCTCATCAAATTCTTTGTGCTCCCGCACCAGTTTACAAAGTCTGTGACCATCCATCATTGGCATCTCAATATCGGTAATAATCAGACGTACATGGTTATAAATGGAATCATCCTCATGACTCCATTGAACCATCTTATCCCATGCTTCTTGTCCGTTATTGCACATCGTAATCGATGTATACCCTGCCTTATGAAGGGAATCTTCCAGAAGTTTACTCAACAGAGGCGAATCCTCAGCTACCAGTATTTTGGCATCATTGCGCTCCCGCTCTCCCATTTTCTCAATCTCAGACATCTTAAGGGTAGTCTCTGGACTGATGTCAGACACAATCTTTTCAAAATCAAGTATAATAATCAATCTGCCTTCATACTTAAGAATGCCGGTTGCTGCACTGTTCTCTGTAGAATTCACAGTTCTGTCCGGTTTGTTCACATCCGCCCAGGAAACCCGGTGAATTCCCAACACTTGATGAACGTGAAAAGCAATATTTAAACTGTTAAAATTCGTTATAATGAGCATGTCCGTAGGACTGGTAGTTGATTTCAAACTAAGAGAACGTGCCAAATCCACGACTGTAATAATCGCATCCCGGGGCATAAACAACCCTTCGATGTAAGGGTGGGCATTGGGCACCGGAGTAATAGGCTGGTACTGTAAAATCTCCCGCACCTTTGCCACGTTAATACCATAATGATTCTCCCCAATCTTGAACTCCAGAATCTCCAATTCATTCGTTCCGCTCTCAAGCAAAATATTTGTCTCCATATAAAAACCCTCCTATGTCTTTATTCAATAACCTTATGTAAAATTATGGAATTGCAATCATATTGGAAGAAGATCCATTACTTACTTCCAAAGTATAATTCAACGGCTTCTCAGCCTCTTTGGGAATCTCAAACAGAATCACTGTCTTCCTGCTTGCTCCCGCCTTCAACTTCCCGGTATATACCGTAAAATCATCATCCAGCATAGTAAGCATCGGTTCTACTACATCCGTATCCGTATGCAGGGAATACTGGTAATTCTGATTCAGCATATCCACCTGAAGCGTCTCTCTGGAAGTGTTCTTAATATCCAACTTCACAATGAGCAGGCGTTTCCCATCTGATGCTTCTACCGCCAAACTGGAAGTATTCTTGTCTGTATACTGCCGGGCAATCGTATAACCGGCATAAATAACATTCAGATTCAAATTCTCATAAAGACCAGAAACATCCGTGACATAGGAAACATTCTCTGTCGTCGCCTCTGTCTGAACTGCGGCACTGGTATCTGTCTCTGCTGTCTGAACATCCTGTGTCGTTGCTGTCTCCGGGGTCTGCGTTGTAGTAGCAGCATCCCCACTTGCCTGTTCTGTTGTGGCAAGTCGTTCCTCATATTCCGGATTATGCTGCAATACCTGATTGGCGGCATAATGGGCAATCAAATCATTCTCTTCCTCTGTGAGGCTCGACTCATCCCCACATCCGCACAGAAGAACGAGAAGCAGCACCATCATCCAACTAAAATGAAAATGCTTCATATACTCTCTCCTTATGTATGTATCATAACTATTTTAACACTAATGAACAAATCAAGCAAGGTAAATCTGTGGCTGTTTCCAATTCCTTACTTATGTAAAAAGTGCAGAAAATCATGTGTTGTACATGACTTTCTGCAAAAGACTACAGTTTAGTATCATTTTCTGTATCCAAATCAAAATAGAACTGTACGCCACCTTCCACATTTTCCACACCATATGCTTTTCCATGGGCTTCCATAGTAGCCGCTACAATGGAAAGCCCGATTCCATTACCTCCGTATTCCCGGCTTCGCGCCTTGTCGGCCTTATAAAATTTAATCCACAGTTTGTCAATATCCTCCTCACCAATCGGCTCTCCGGTATTGAACACATACACCCGGACATCGTGCTCCCGCCGTTGCATATAAATACGGATGTAACCACCTTCCGTCACATGGTTCAAAGCATTGGTAAAATAGTTCGTGACCACTTCCTCAATCTTAAATTCGTCCGCCCATACATATACCGGGTCTTCCAGTTCTACCCGGACATCCGCCGCATTTTTCTGGATGAGAATTTCCGACTGCTGGATTACATTTTGAATCAGTTCCGACAAATTAAAATGCTCAATCTGCACCTGATCTGTACCGAACTCCAACTCATTCAGTGTCAACAGTTTCTTTACCATCTTATTCATCTTGGAAGCTTCATCAATAATAACATCACAGTAAAATTCTTTGCTCTCCTCATCATCCAGAATATTATCCTTCAATCCTTCCGCATAGCCCTGTATTAAAGCAATCGGGGTTTTTAATTCGTGAGACACATGGGAGAGAAATTCCTTTCGCATCTCATCAATCTGAGTTTTCCGGTCAATATCCTTTCGCAGTTCATTGTTGGCAGTTTTTAAATCGGAAATCGTGGTCTCCAGTTTATCTGCCAGATTGTTCATACTGTGCCCCAGTTCTCCAATCTCATCATTGCTGAAAGTAGAAATTTTGGCATCGAATTCCAGATTGCTCATTCGTTTGGCAACTACTGCCATTCTCTGAACGGGCTTTGCATAATTGTTGCTGATGAAAAACATAAAAATACAACCAATAATAGTTACGAAAATACCGATATAAGCAAGGAAAGTATTACTGATGGCAGCACTGTTGCGAATGCTCTCAATCGGGGTACGAATTACAATAATATGTCCATTCGCCAATGTACCAATCAAATCCAAATAATCCGAAGAAGTTTTATTGTCATGGTTTTTTTGTACAATATAACTTCCTTTTTTCTCTCCTTCTCCCGCCTGATAGTACTGCCAGGTATTCTCCTCGCTTGCTCTGGCATCTGCCACCAGTTGGAACCATTTAATCATGCTCGCCTGTCCCATATAACCATCACTGGAGGTAGAATAATCCACTACAACAGTATTTCCATTTATAATTGTACCGATTACTACAGCAATATTACTGTTCGTATAAAACTGTTGGGACAAAATACTATATACTTCATCCGAATCCGCCGTGCTTCCCACCATCCGGTCAATGTTCTGGTAAGAATCCTTTAACGTCTGGGTTACTTTCTCAACATAGAAACTCTCCAAAAAAAGATGGCTTACCATCCAGGTAATCAGCATCCATGCTCCCATGCTTAAAACCAGCGTTACTGTCAGTTTAATCCGAATGGAGTGAAAAAAAACCGGTCGCTTTCCTGATTTTTTGTTTTTTTTCTCCTTGCTCACTCTACCACCTCAAACTTGTAGCCCATGCCCCATATGGTTTTAATATATTCTCCCTTCTCTCCCAGTTTGGAACGGAGTTTTTTCACATGGGTATCAATCGTCCGGGCATCTCCAAAGTAATCATAGTTCCACACATTGTTTAGAATCTTTTCCCGGCTCAGTGCTACCCCTTGATTGATGATGAAATAATTCAGCAGTTCAAATTCCTTATAACTCAATTCAATCAGTTCTCCGTCCAATCGTACCTCATGAGCGGAAATGTCCAGTTCGATTCCTCCTGCCTGCAGTTTCTCTCCTGCCACAGCACTGCCGGAACGTCTTAAAATTGCCTCTACCCGTGCCACGAGAATCTTGGGACTAAAGGGTTTGGCAATGTATTCATCCACACCCAGATCAAAGCCCTGCAGTTCATCCCGTTCATCGGTCTTGGCAGTCAGCATAATAATTGGCACTTTCGAATACTGCCGAATCTCCTTGCACACTTCCCAGCCATCCATCTTAGGCATCATGACATCCAGAATAATCAAATCAATGTCTTTATTTTCAAAAAAGATGTCCACCGCTTCCTCACCATCTGCGGCTTCCAACACTTCAAAATCCTTTTTCACAAGGAAGTCCTTTACCAGTTTTCGCATTCTGGACTCATCATCCACAACCAGAATCTGCAACTTCTTCATAGTCTATCATCCTCTCTCAATAAAAAAATCATATTCCTTACTAGTATGGTATATTCTAGCAAAGGAATATGACTAATTTGTGAAAGAATTTAGGAAAAAGCATGTTCTACTCTTCTTCCGGAGAAATCCCCAGTTTCTGTTCTTTTTCCTTAACCGCTGCTTCCCGGGCCTTTAATTCTTCCTCCCAGGCTGAGTATTTATTCACCAGTTTATTCTCTGAACGGATGTAACCCACATCCGGGTTCACCGCTGTCAATATAAACATACCGATAACAATCACCAGAAGTCCGCCAATCACAATCTTCAATCGCAAAATCGTCCCGGTTTTTTTCTGATTCTCCCGAACTAATTGTTCCTTTGTAAAATCAGAGTCCTGGGAACTTTTCGACTCCCGCTTTATTGCCACAGAAATCATGGGAAGTTCCGTTTCTTCCATGTGAAATTCATGAACTAAAGTGTCCCTCAAAGAATGGAGAAAAGAAAGACCAATCGGTGTTACGAGAATTCCACGGCTGGCAAGCCTTTTATATACTACCAGAATACTGTCCCTGTCCTGCATGTCAATCTTCTTCATTAAAGTATGAATATTTTTTTGTTCCCGCAGGGCAAGATTGTACTCTTCCCGTGTCTCAAAGGCATAGCCATCTACATAGTAAAGTTCCATAAAATCACCTGCTTACTCCAGACTATTCTGCCGCCTCTGTAGTTGCCTCTGCCTGTGTGCTGTCCGCAGTCTTAATTGAAATGTTGTGCTCACTGGCAAGTTTTGTAATATCCGAACGATGCTGCTCAATCTTTGTCTTACCCTGGGCAATCTGCTCATTAGCAGCCTGAGCAGCTTCACTGTCGTTGTCCTGAATTGCCTTGGACAGCGCCGTCATGCCCTCCAACTGTAACTTGGCACCCTCTACATAAGTCTCCTTCAACGCCTTCACTTCTTCGGTTGCCACAGAGAGATTCATCAAATTATTGTAAAAAGTAGTATAACTCGGAATAATTTCATCGTTAAAAGCAGACAAAATCGTCTTGCGGTCCATATCTGCAATCCCTGCTGAAACTTCATTGTAACGGTTCACAGCAGTTGCCTCATCCCCTTTGATTGCGGGAAGGTCTGTCTCCACATATTGAATCAAATCATCCTGTACCACATCCTTTTCTTCCTCTCCACAACCTGTCATGGCAAACAGCATAACTCCCATCAAACATAATGCTAAAAACTTTTTCATAATATTTACCTCCAACTGTATTTCCATTGCTATCATCCCTAAGAAAATAGTCCTAAATAAGTATACTATTATATTCCTAATCGCGCAAGCAAATGTGACAAAAAAAGAGATGCAAAAATTGCATCTCTTCTAAGGAGCAGACGCATCTAAAGGCGAACTCCGTTCGCGGGCGTCTGCGTAGGCACTAAGGTATTCTCCCAACTTCGTTGGGTCCCTCCTTAGTACAAGTAGTGGACCAGAGGGGAATCGAACCCCTGTCCGAAAACACATCCATTGCGGTATCTCCCATTACAGTCAGCATTTTCACATTCCCTCAACCAAACACCTGCTAACGGGTTTTTCGTCTTGGTAGCTTCATTGTGCTACTTATGGCGCAAAGCTTAACCATAAGTGTTCCCCACCAGTTTGATGCCGGGGTCCTAGATGGCGGGACGTCTAAGTCCGACAGCTGCCAAATTAGGCAGCGTAAGCTAAATTGTCTTCAGCGTTTAAATTTAATTTCCAGGTTTTTACGTGGTCCCGGTCCACGAATGGCTGCCACAAATTCAATATCCCCGTCGAAACCAGTACTAGCCCTTATTACATATAAAGAAAAAGTACGGTGTCGCTGAATCACAATCGGAAACTGTATTTGCTTCGTATTAACATAATACTATGTTTTGAAAAAAAATCAACCCCAAATCTACAGGAAAATTACCCCAAATTTCGAATTTTAAATTCCCGCTGGGCTTCTCGCTGCTGATCCTTTTTGGCAATCGAATCCCGCTTGTCGTATAATTTTTTACCCCGGGCAAGGGCAATTTCAATCTTTACCAAACTGCCACTGAAATACACCCTAAGAGGAACAATGGTATACCCCTTTTCCCTGGATTTTCCGTAGAGTTTGGCAATCTCAGACTTATGCAGCAAAAGTTTGCGGGTCCGCAAAGGGTCTTTATTAAAAATATTTCCTTTTTCATAAGGATTAATATGCATGTGCTGAATATAAATCTCGCCATCTTCAATCGTGATGAACGCCTCTTTTATACTGCAATGTCCCTGGCGCAAAGACTTGACCTCCGTACCATGCAGCACCAGTCCCGCCTCATATTTATCTTCTATAAAATAATCGTGGTATGCTTTTTTGTTATTGGCAATCAGTTTTTCCCCGTGTTGCTTTGCCATATTGCATCCCTCCTTACTCCATCGTCTCCACAATGGAAAAATCTATGGTCCGGCTCTCCATATCCGCATTTTCTACCCGGATTCGCACGCTTTGTCCCAGGTGGTATTCCTTATGGGTATCCTTGCCAACCATTTTATAATTTTCTTCATCATAATAATAGTAATCATCTACAAGGGAATTGACACTGACCATTCCCTCCACCGTATTCGGCAGTTCCACATACATTCCCCAACTGGTAATACCGGAAATGACACCTTCGAATTCCTTGCCAATCTGCTGGGTCATATACTGCACTTTCTTTAATTTATCCACTTCCCGCTCTGCTTCATCGGCCCGGCGTTCCGTCTTGCTACAACTGTCCGCTACACTGTTCAAAATCCGCTCGTAATGCTGAATCCGCTTTTCATTGAGACGACCACGAAGATTTTCCTTTATGATACGGTGAATCTGTAAATCTGGATAGCGACGGATAGGAGAAGTAAAATGGCAGTAGTATTTTGCCGCCAGTCCAAAGTGTCCGCTACATTCCGGTGAATATTTTGCCTGCTTCATAGAGCGCAGAGTCAGACGGCTGATGAGGGCTTCCTCCGGTGTGCCCTCTATTTTGCCCAGCAGTTTCTGAAACTCTTTTGGATGTAATTCTTCTCCTGTATTCTTTATAAAATAGCCAAAATTGGCAATCATTGTGGACAATTTTGCAATTTTTTCACTGTCTGGTGCTTCATGTACCCGGTAGACAAAGGGCAGTTCCTGCCAGAAAAAGTCTTCTGCAATCGTCTCGTTTGCCATCAACATAAAATCTTCAATCAATTTTGTGGCACAGTTGCGCTCATAGGGCTTAATTTCCACAGGAACGCCCTTTTCATTGAGCAGAATTTTGGATTCCGGGAAATCAAAATCAATGGAACCTCGTTTTTGACGCCGCTCCCGCAGTAACTGGGAAACTTCCAACATCAATTCAAACATTGGCACCAGTTCTTTGTATTCCTGAATTTCCTTTTCATCTCTGTCTTCCAGAATTTTTTTCACACTGGTATAACTCATACGACGGTCAATGCGCACTACCGTCTCAGCAATTTTATGACCAATGATTTTTCCTTTGTGGTCCAGATCCATAATACAACTCAACGCCAGACGGTCTACACCCTGATTTAAAGAGCAGATACCATTGGACAAAGCGTGGGGAAGCATCGGAATCACCCGGTCCACCAGATACACGCTGGTTCCCCGTTTTAATGCCTCTTTGTCCAGAGGTGAGCCCTCTGTCACATAATGACTGACATCTGCAATGTGCACGCCCAACTGGTATCCCTTCTCAGTGCGCACCAGAGAAATGGCATCATCCAGATCTTTTGCATCCTCCCCATCAATGGTTACCATTTGCCAGTCCCGGATATCCATACGTCCTGCAAAATCCTTCGGGTCTACCTCTTGTGGAACACTTTCCACCTGTTTCATAACCAATTTGGGGTATTCATCTGGAATATTCAGTGCCCGGACAACAGAAATAATATCGACCCCAGGGTCATTCACATGTCCAAGAATCTCAATTACATGTCCTTCCGGACTATGGCTCTCATCTCCGTAATTTGTAATTTTGACTACCACTTTATGCCCGTTCATGGCATTCTTTGTATGCTCTTTTGGAATAAAAATATCACTGTTGAACTTATGATTGTCCGCTACTACAAAACCATAATTTTTATTTTCCTGGAAGGTTCCTACAATCTCCTGCATCCCTCTTGCCACAATTTTTGTAATTACCCCTTCCCGGCGGTTTCCTGTTTTCACTTCACTCACTTTTGCCAGCACTGTGTCTCCATGAAAGGCACCGTTGACTGCGGATTCCGGAATGAAAATATCCTCCCGTTCCCCTTCTATCTCTACAAAACCAAATCCTTTGGCATTGCCTATAAAAGTTCCTTGGTATACCCCTCGCTCTGGCAGTTTATATCTGCCGGACTGGTCCACTTGTACCCGTCCTTCCTCCACTAAATCGGTGAGGATTTTGCGCAGTACTCCCCGGTCCTCATTGGCAATCTGCAACAGGAATGCCATCTCCTTTAATTTCATCGGTTTATAGGCTGGTTCCTTCATAAACTCCAATATCATATTGCGTCTTCGTTCGTTTAACTGTTCATCCATAATGAAACCCCCAATCCATGTAATTGTTTTTTATAAAGAAAACGGGCTGCCAAAAGCAGCCCATAATAAATTCCGTCTTCTGTCGTATTAGTTGAAATAACTTAAATTCAATACCATTGCAACAACAAAGAATAAAACTCCCAATACAACTGTAACAAGTTCCAACTTACCTTCCTTTGTATGTCTCTTATGCTTGCTATAATAAGTCTCACCTGCCTGACCGGTAAATGCACCGCCTCCAAAACCTGCGTCCTTGCCTTCCTGACATAAAACAATTACGCAAATCAAGAAACAAATTACCATCAATACAATCTGAAGTGCTAACTTCATAATACTTACCTCCTATATATCAACACCAATATGTCCAAAAATCACAGATATTAGTTTAACATAAAGGAAATACAAATTCAACTCTTTTTTTGGTTTTTATACCTCTTTTTTGCAGTGAGCATATCCGTAAACAGCACATTGTCCCAGTTCTTCTTCGATTCGAATCAACTGATTGTATTTTGCGGTCCGGTCAGAACGACAGGGCGCGCCAGTTTTAATCTGTCCCGCATTGACCGCCACAGCCAGGTCTGCTATCGTGGCATCTTCTGTCTCTCCGGAACGATGAGAAATAATCGTAGTATATCCAGCTCTCTGTGCCATTTCGATTGCCTCCAGTGTCTCTGTCAGCGTGCCAATCTGATTGAACTTAATCAAAATGGAATTGCCAATACCATCTTTAATTCCCTGGCTCAGCCGCTCTGTATTCGTTACAAACAAATCATCTCCTACCAGTTGAATGCGCCCCCCCAGACGGTAAGTTAACAATTTCCACCCTTTCATGTCGTTTTCATTCAGGCCATCTTCAATCGAAACAATAGGAAATTGTTCAATCAGGCTCTCATAATACTGTACCATTTCCTCCGCATTTCGGAATACATCCTTTCCCGTCATCTGACTTTCTCCCGGAAAATAATACAATTCCGTATTATCATCATACAATTCCGAAGCGGCAGCATCAATCGCAATTTTTACATCCTCACCGGGTCGAAAACCAGCGGCTTCAATCGCCCTTACAATGTATCCCAACACTTCCCGGCTTCCTGCCAGATTTGGGGCAAATCCACCCTCATCTCCCACTGCTGTATTGTGACCCTCAGATTTCAGAATTTTTTTCAACTGATGGTAAATTTCCACGCAGATGCGAATCCCTTCTGTAATGGAATCTGCGCCAAAAGGCATAATCATAAATTCCTGCAAATCTACCGTATTGTCTGCATGTTTCCCACCATTTAAAATATTCATCATAGGAACCGGCATGACATAACTGTTTGTTCCTCCAATATATCTATATAA
This sequence comes from Lachnospiraceae bacterium, assembly GCA_029098105.1. Taxonomy (GTDB): domain Bacteria; phylum Bacillota; class Clostridia; order Lachnospirales; family Lachnospiraceae; genus NC2004. Next base: position 5,294 of record JAQXNR010000093.1, on the reverse strand, counting down.
CGGCATTTTTAAATAAGCCGCAGCCGCCTTAGCACAGGCAAGGGAAACACCCAGCGTAGCATTGGCGCCCAGTTTGGATTTATTTGACGTCCCATCCAGTTCAATCAGCATGGCGTCAATTTCTCTCTGATTGAGTACATCCATACCTTCTAAATGGTCAGAAATGCGGGCATTGACATTCGTCACTGCTTTTTTTACACCTTGTCCGCCATAACGTTTTTCTTCATCCCGAAGTTCCACCGCCTCGTGTTGTCCGGTAGAAGCCCCGGAAGGCACGATAGCAGAAGCCGTAATCTCGTCATTTACCGTAATTTCCACCTCAACGGTAGGATTTCCTCTGGAATCCAGTACTTCTCTGGCACATACACCTGTAATAATTGCATTTTCTTTTTTCATAAAAAACAGCCTCCATGACTCATATTTCAGGAAACGAAGCAGTCATTTCCCGTCTTATGTAAAGCCTGAAAAAATTCATAGCATTACACTTCTATGAGTAATATGGACGGCTGTTTTAAGTTTTATACATATTTTAACAAATCATTTTCCAATCTTTTTATGGAGTATCCGGCATTTTGTAGTGGACTTCCATAAGCATCAATCCCATCGGCGGTGCAGTCATTCCGGCTGCCTGCCTTTTTCTTGCTTTCAATATGTCCGGCATTTCCCCAGGCAGACGCTTTCCCTGTCCCACCTCCACCAGTGTTCCAGTAAGAATGCGAACCATATTGTAAAGAAAACCATTTCCCGTAAAATCCAGAAGTAGTTCCTTGCCATAGGGAATCTTTCTCTCGGTAATCGCAATGTCTGTTACGGTACGGACGCTGGACTTCTTCATTCTTTTTAAACTGCAGAAACTCAGAAAGTCATGTGTCCCCGTCAAATATTCCGCAGCTTGTCTCATAGCCGAAACATCCAGTAAATCCGGCAGTTGCCAGACATAATTGCGCTGAAACACATCCAGTTGCGGCGAATTCCAGATGCGGTAACGGTAACGTTTGGAAACTGCACTCAGACGTGCATGAAACCGGGAATCTACCTCGCAAATGTCAGTGACTACAATGTCCTGCGGCAAATATTCATAAAAAGCGTTGCGCAACTGCTCTAAATCTACATCCTGACTAGTATGAAAATTCGCTACCTGTGCCAGAGCATGTACGCCTGCATCGGTACGCCCGGAAGCGGAGAGGGAAATCTCCTCTCCTATATACCGGGTCAGCATCGTCTCCAACCGATTCTGAATCGTGTTTTCAATCTGTTTTTGAGATTGCCAGCCATGGTACCGGGTTCCATCGTAAGAAATAGTTAATTTAATATTGTGCTGCATGTAATCTCCGCCTATTTCACAATCAGACTTTCTCCAGTCATCTCTTCAGGCTGCGTCAGACCCAGAATTTCAATTAACGTAGGTGCAATATCACACAGTGCACCACCTTCCCGAAGCGCCTTTGCCTCCGGGTAATTTACTAAAATAAAGGGAACCTGGTTTGTAGTATGGGCTGTGAAAGGTGCTCCCGTCTCATAATCAATCATCTGCTCTGCATTACCGTGGTCAGCACAGATGAACAGACAGCCATCTACCTTTTTCACTGCATCCACAGCAGCGCCAACGCAGGCATCAATCCGCTCCACTGCCTTGATTGCAGCTTCTATTACTCCGGTATGTCCAACCATATCCGGATTAGCAAAGTTAATTACAATCACATCATATTGGTCAGAAGTAATGGCAGCATTCAACCGCTCTCCTACCTCCGGTGCACTCATTTCCGGCTGTAAATCATAAGTTGCAACCGCAGGAGACTTTACCAGAGAGCGCTCTTCGTTCTTGTTGGGCTCCTCTACCCCACCATTGAAGAAAAAGGTTACATGGGCATATTTCTCTGTCTCTGCCAGACGCAACTGGGTTTTTCCATTCGCAGCCAAAAATTCTCCAAAAGTATTGGAAATATTCTGTTTTTTGAAGGCTACCAGTTTATTACCAATGGTCTCATCATAATCTGTGAAACATACATAGGTAAGAGGCATGAATCCTTTTTTGCGGGTAAAACTGTCGAAAGACTCATCGCAGAATGTTCTGGTAATCTCTCTTGCCCGGTCTGGACGGAAATTAAAGAAAATAACCGAATCATTTTCCTTAATTGTAGCAACCGGTGCCCCATTTTCCATAATAACAGTAGGAATTACAAACTCATCGTTATTTCCGTCGTCATAGGATGCCTGAACCGCATCAACAGCATTGTCTGCGGTATTACCTTCTCCCATAACAAGTGCATTGTATGCTTTCTCCACACGATCCCAACGGTTGTCCCGGTCCATAGCATAGTAACGTCCATGAACGGAAGCAATCTTACCAACACCGATTTCCTCTATTTTAGACTGTAACTCCTCTACAAAACCCTTGCCTGAAGTGGGTGCTGTATCACGTCCATCCAGGAAACAGTGTACATATACATTGCTCAAACCATTTCTCTTTGCCATCTCCAGCAAACCATATAAATGGGTATTATGACTGTGTACACCACCATCGGACAACAGACCATATAAATGCAAATCAGACTGGTTCTTTTTACAGTTCTCCATAGCAGCCAGCAATTCTGCATTTTCGAAGAAATCACCGTCCTCAATACTCTTTGTAATACGGGTCAGTTCCTGGTAAATTACGCGACCGGCACCAATATTCATATGTCCTACCTCACTGTTTCCCATCTGTCCATCAGGCAGACCAACAAACATACCGGAAGCATTTCCTCTGGCAAAGGGACATTCCTTCATCAGTTTGTCCATAACCGGAGTGTTCGCCTGGGCAATTGCATTCCCCTCAGTCTTCTCATTCAGCCCATAACCGTCAAGTACCATTAAAACTACTGGTTTTTTACTCATAATATATTCTCCTTTATTGTAAATATAAAATTACATTATTGATGTTGTTGCATACATAGTTATATTATCATATTTACATCAAGGAATAAAGAGTTAATTTAAGAAAACCCGCTTCCACGGCGAAAACCATAGGAAACGGGTTCTATTTTCCGGCAGTTTATGCAAACTGCTGTTTATTTGTTATAATTTACTACCTTGCCAAAATCAGCCTTTAAGGAAGCACCACCGATTAATCCACCATCAATGTCCGGTTTTGCAAGTAACTCAGCAGCATTACCTGCATTCATAGAGCCACCATACTGAATACGAACAGCTTCAGCTGTAGCTGCATCATACATATCAGCAATTAAATCACGGATACCTTTACAAACTTCCTGTGCCTGGTCAGAAGTAGCTGTCTTGCCTGTACCAATAGCCCAAATCGGCTCGTATGCAATAACAAGTTTCTTCACATCATCCGCAGAAACACCAGCTAAGTCTGCAATAATCTGGCTCTTAATCCACTCCATTGTAATTCCGTCTTCTCTCTGCTCTAAGGACTCACCACAACAAAGAATGGGAGTTAATCCGGAAGCAAATGCTTTCTTAACTTTCTTGTTTAAAAGAACATCATCCTCTTTGAAGTAGTCACGGCGCTCAGAATGTCCAATAATTACATATTTTACACCTGCATCTACTAACATCGGAGCAGAAATCTCTCCGGTATAAGCACCGCTTTCTTCAAAATACATATTCTCTGCACCAACTGCTACATTCGTACCTTTGGTTGCTTCCACAACAGGTACAATGTCAATTGCAGGTACACAGTAAACTACGTCTACCTCATCATTTTTTACTAAATCTTTTAACTCTTCTACTAAAGCAACTGCCTCGCTGGGAGTCTTGTTCATTTTCCAGTTGCCGGCAATAATTTTCTTTCTAGCCATGTTGATTGTCTCCTTTATATTTGTCTACTTGTCATTTGCTGCTGCTACACCAGGAAGTTCTTTTCCCTCTAAGAATTCCAGGGAAGCACCACCACCGGTAGAAATATGGGTCATCTTGTCACCAAATCCCAGAGTATTTACAGCTGCTGCGGAATCACCACCACCAATGATGGTTACTGCATCGGTATCAGCCAAAGCCTTTGCTACAGCAATCGTACCTTGTGCAAAATTCGGCATCTCGAAGCATCCCATCGGTCCGTTCCATACAACGGTCTTAGCATCTTTTACAGCATTGGCAAACAGTTCTGCTGTCTTCGGTCCAATGTCCAGACCTTCCCAATCAGCAGGAATATCACCACGACCAACTACTTTAAAGTTAGCATCGTTGGAGAAATCATCAGCAACTACCGTATCAACCGGAATCAACAGTTCTACGCCTTTCTCCTTTGCCTTCTTTAACATATCCAGTGCGTACTCTTTGTAGTCTTCCTCTAATAAAGACTTACCAACTTCCTCACCCAGCGCTGCCATGAACGTATAAGCCATACCACCGCCAATGATTAACGTATCTACCTTGTCCAGCAGATTCTCAATTACAGAAATCTTAGAAGACACTTTTGCACCACCAAGAATTGCTACGAAAGGTCTCTCCGGATTGTTTACTGCATTGCCAAGGAAATCAATCTCTTTCTGCATTAAGTAACCAACAACAGCAGTGTCAACATACTGTGTTACACCTACGTTAGAGCAATGTGCTCTGTGAGCAGTACCAAATGCATCATTTACAAATACATCACACAAGGAAGCCAAATCCTTAGAGAATGCCTCTCCGTTCTTTGTCTCCTCTGCGCGGTAACGGGTATTCTCCAGTAATACCACATCTCCATCCTGCATTGCCTCAACAGCAGCCTTTGCATTCGGTCCAACTACTTCGTTGTCAGCAGCAAACTTTACTTCCTGTCCCAGTAATTCGGTCAGTCTCTTTGCAACTGGTGCCAATGACAGTTCTGGCTTCGGCTCTCCTTTCGGCTTGCCCAGGTGAGAGCAGAGAATCACTTTACCACCATCTGCAATCAGTTTCTTGATTGTCGGCAGTGCAGCCACAAGACGATTCTCATCCGTAATATTACGGTCTGCGTCTAAAGGTACGTTAAAATCGCAACGAACAAGAACTTTCTTGCCCTTTACATTAATATCATCTACAGATTTCTTATTCAGCATAATCGTTATGCTCCTTTCTGAAATTAATTTTTGAGTTTCACAAGAAAAAGGAGCCCGGTCCAAACGACCGGACCCCTTTAGGATCATTATAATCTAATCCAGCATTCTGAATTACCGTCTCAAACGTATGAATTAAGCTAACTCAGAGAAGTACTTAATGGTACGAACCATCTGGCTTGTGTATGAGTTCTCGTTGTCATACCAAGAAACAACCTGTACCTCATATAAGTCGTCAGCAATCTTAGAAACCATAGTCTGGGTTGCATCGAA
>JAQXNR010000092.1 GCA_029098105.1 Lachnospiraceae bacterium | reverse complement strand
ATTGGTTTTTCCATCCCGCTTAGTGTGTTATTTGCGGTTGTGTTAATGTATTTTACGGATATTACGTTTAACGTTATTTCTTTGTCGGGACTTGCTCTGGGAATTGGTATGTTGGTGGATAACTCGATTGTGTCGATTGAGAACATTTACCGACTACGAGGAATGGGAGTCCCTGCTGCACGGGCAGCGGTAATGGGTGCCAAGCAGATTGGAGGAGCAATTACAGCATCTACTTTGACAACGATTTGTGTATTTTTGCCTATCCTGTTTACAGATGGTTTGTCACGGGAACTGATGATGGATATGTGTCTTACCATCGCCTTCAGTTTAATTGCCAGTCTGATTGTGGCTTTGACGGTAGTGCCTTCTATGTCGGCAACCTTGTTACGCAATGAAACGATGAAGGAACATCGTTTGTTTGACAAACTGGTGAATGGATATGAGAAAGTTCTCCGGTTCTGTTTGAAACGGAAATTTGTACCACTTGCGCTGGCTGTTGTACTTCTGGGATTTTCCATTTGGCAGGTGTTGCGCATGGGTATTGTTATTATTCCAAGCATGGGAAGTGAGCAGATGTCGGTTTCCATTACTTTGCCGGAAGATACTGAGAATGAGGAGGACGCCCAAACTGCAGATGAAATTCTCGAGCAGTTGAGCAGCATCAAAGGCGTGGACAAGGTAGGGGCCATGGCATCCAAAGGTTCACTGGCACTGATGGGAATCAGTGGGGTTGCTTCCGATTCCATTAAAAATATCGAGTATTTTATTATGCTGGAAGATGGTTATGGACATAGCAATAAGAAACTGGCAGAAAAGATGGAGAAGATGCTGGCGGACTACGAATTAGAGGACTATAGTGTAAGTGAGTCCAATATGGACATGTCTTCCATGTTGGCTAGCGGACTGCAGGTGGATATCAGCGGTAAAGATTTGGATGAACTGCTGGCAATCAGTGAAGATGTAAAAGATATGATTGAAGAGGTTGGTGGATTTGAGGAGATTTCCAACGGGCAGGAAGATGGAGAGACACAGATTAGTGTGATTGTGGACAAGGACAAGGCAGCAAGACTGGGATTGACGGTTGCTCAGGTATATGCAGAACTGGCTTCGGCAGTTACGACAGAAAAGGCTGCGACTACTTTGATTGTAGACAATCAGGAATATAAAGTGAATATTGTAGATGAAACCGATCCGGTGTCACTGGACAACCTGATGGAGTATGAGTTTGAGACGACAACTACAGATGAGGATGGAAAGCAGGTAACAGAGACACATAAATTAAAAGAATTTGCTACTAAGGAAGAAGGGCAGTCCATGACGGCAATCAATCGTGAGAATCAGACCCGTTACCTTTCTGTTACAGCGGTGGCAAAAGAGAATTATAATACTACAGTACAGAGCCGTAAACTACAGAAAAAACTTGATAAATACAAGACTCCGGAAGGATATTCCATTAAACTTGCCGGTGAAAGTGAATCTACCAATGAAATTGTGAGCAATATGTTATTAATGATAGTGTTGGGATTTGTGTTTATTTACTTGATTATGGTGGCACAATTCCAGAGTCTGCTCTCACCTTTTATTGTAATTTTCACAATTCCTCTTGCGTTTACTGGAGGATTGGTGGCATTGCTGCTGGCAGGGGAACAGTTGTCGCTGATGTCGTTGATGGGATTTTTGATATTGATGGGTGTTGTAGTAAACAATGGTATTGTATTTGTAGATTATGTAAATCAGTTGCGGGTAGGCGGAGCCTCCAAGAAGGAAGCTCTGGTGGAAACGGGACGAACTCGTATGCGTCCGATTCTGATGACTGCCTTTACGACGATACTTGCGATGATTACTATGGTATTCAGTCAGGACATTGGTTCCGATATGGGACGAGGTATGGCAATCGTAATGGTAGGAGGACTTTTATATGCCACCATTATGACTCTCATTGTTGTCCCTGTATTGTATGATATTTTCTTCCGCAGAGAGATTAAAGTAATCGATGTGGGAGATGATTTGTAATCACAAGTAGCGCAAGTTGTTGCAATTATATATTGCGATATGACAGAGATATTAGATATAAATCTAATATCTCTGTTGTTTTTTTGCATAAAAGGGACAGATTTCTTTTTAGAATTATTTACAAAAATTAGAAAATTGAATAATTTGTAAAACAAATGGCTAAAATTGTGTTAAAATAGTAAATGGAAAGGAGTTTGGTTTTTATGTATAAGATTGATGATTTAGTAATGTACCGTAATATTGGTGTCTGCAAGATTGTAGATATAACAAAGCGGGAACAATTTGATTCTGTGGGGGAGTATTATACGTTGAAACCAGTAAATGATGAGAGAAGCACGATATTTGTAAATGTGAACAACAAGAACGTTATGATGCGCTACCTGCTTCCGGCTGAGGAGGTTCGCAGTATTGTGGACAATCTGGAACAGATTGACGGGTATTCCTGTGACAACGACAGAGAACGGGATGCACATTACCGGGAGTTAATCAATTCCGGGAAAACGACTAACTGGGTACAGGTAATCAAAGGATTGTACCATCGTAAACTGGACCGCAATAAGAAGGGAAAGGATTTGTCACAGCAGGAGGAACGGCTGTTCCGAACCGCAGAAAAATTGTTTTACAGCGAGATTTCCTGTGTATTGAATATTCCCATGGAGCAGGTTGTGGATTACATTACAGAGAAAGTAGGGCATAGTATTCGGGTATGACAGATTTAAAAAAACTGATTCAGCCTTTGTTGGCGGAATATGCAGACAAAATGCAGGTGAGAATACCAGAGGAGCGGCAGACGCAAAAGCAGATGCTTCGGAGTCTTGTAAATGTACGACAACCGGAATATGGGGAGACGATTGATGAGGTGTGGCTTTCTTTGCAGGATGCTTATTTGCAGGAGGAATTGCAGGGAAAAGGAATCGTGGACGGAAGTCAACTTCCCACTGTGTCAGAGGTTTTTGGAATTCCGGTAAAACCCATGTACCTTCAAAAGAAAATGAAGCCGGGTGAGAAGTTTCAACTGTTTCACAGTGACAAAATGTGTTTGTGGCAGGGGGATATTACCCGGCTTTTGGTGGATGCCATTGTGAATGCGGCAAATAGTAAACTTCTTGGTTGTTTTGTCCCATGTCATGGTTGTATTGACAACGCCATTCATTCTGCAGCGGGAGTGCAATTGCGCAAGGCATGTTGGGATATTATGAAGGAGCAGGGACACGAGGAGGCGAATGGGTTTGCAAAAATCACCCCGGGATTTAACCTGCCAGCGCATTATGTCTTACATACGGTGGGACCGAGAATATTAGGAGAGGTAACCGAACAGGATGAAACGGAGCTGCGCTCCTGCTATACATCCTGCCTGGCTCTGGCAGAGGAGAAACAGTTGGAGTCCATTGCGTTTTGCTGCATTAGCACAGGAGAGTTTCATTTTCCCAAGCAAAGAGCGGCACAGATTGCAGTGGAGGCGGTAGATGAATTTCTGGATACTGCCCAGTGGGTCAAACGTGTTGTATTTAATGTATATTCTGATGAAGATTTGGGCATTTATAAAAGTGTATTTCAAGAGTTATAAAAGCAAATCACAAACCAGATCTTATTTATACATTTAGGAGGATCATATGAAAAAGGGAATTTTGTTTGATTTGGATGGAACACTTTGGGATTCCTCCAATGCAGTGACGGATTCGTGGAATGAGAAGATTGAAGAGTTTCCGGAAATCGAAGACAAACTGACTTATGAACAGATGCGGGGATATATGGGAAAGACCATGGATGAGATTGCCTATGCCTGCTTTCATCAGGTTTCTAAGGAGCGTGCACTGGAGTTATTGCATATCTGTACGGAATATGAGAATGAATATATTGAAAAACACGGCGGGATTTTGTATGATGGAGTGGAGGAAGTTCTCGCAGAACTTCACAAAGAATATTTTCTTGCCATTGTCAGTAACTGCCAGATGGGGTATATTGAAGCATTTTTAAAATACCACAAACTGGGTCAGTATTTTGATGACACGGAAAATTATGGAAGAACCTTGCTGAGCAAGGGAGAGAATATAAAATTAGTGGTGGAACGCAATGCTCTCACAGAAGCGGTTTATGTGGGGGATATTATGGGAGATTATAATTCTACTATGGAGGCGGGACTGCCCTTTATTCATGCTGCCTATGGATTTGGGCAGGTGCCGGAAGGAACTCCGAGAATTACGGATATTCGGCAACTTCCACAACGAGCCAAAGAGGTATTTGAAAATATTAGAAAAAATGCTTAAATATAGACAGGAGGATTTCAATATGAATACAGAAGGAATGAGAATGGTGTCTACGGTAAATCCCAACGCAACTAAGGAGGCAAAAGCCCTGCTTCAATACCTTTCTGATTGTGCAGGGAACTGTCTGCTGACCGGGCAGCATACCCAGACGAATCCTATGGAGGAGCGGGAATACATTCATGAGGTGACGGGATATTACCCCAAAGTGGTGGGGTTTGAATTGCTTTCCTATTCACCTAACATAGATTATACAAATTCTTCGAAGGAATGTTTGACGGAAGTATATGAAAATCAGAACACAATGAAGACAGCACTGGAACTGGCAAAGCGTGGAGATGTTATTATAACCATGTGTTTTCATTGGTTTTCTCCGATTGGAGGAACGGACAAGTCCTTTTATACAGAGCATACAGATTTTGATCCTGAGCAGATTCTTGTAGAGGGAACAAAGGAGCGGGAAGCCTTTTATTCCGACTTGGAAGTCATTGCAAAGGAATTGAATGTATTTTTGAAAGCAGGAATTCCTGTTTTGTGGAGACCCTTTCATGAAGTAGAAGGAACTTGGTTCTGGTGGGGCTCAAAAGGGGGCGCTGTGGCGGCACAGTTGTACCGTATGATGTACCGTTTCTTTGTGGAGGAGAAGCAGTTACATAATCTGTTGTGGGTGTGGAGTTCACCGACGAAGGAGTCATACCCCGGGGATGAATGGGTAGACGTTGTGGGTTGGGATATTTACCTGCCGGAAAAAGAAAAGACCGACTATAAGAAGCAGTACGAGGAACTCATTGCCAATACTTCTTCGAATAAAGTAGCCGCCCTTACAGAAGTCGGTTACAATCCGGACATTGACATGATTGAGAAATCCCGGGTTCCCTGGGCATACTATATGACCTGGTCCAAAGAGTTTGCTTTGACAGAACAGTATAACACAAAAGAAGAAATCCGCTCTATGTATGAGAGCAGTTACAGTGTAAAACTGGATTCGTGAAAGAGGTAATGAAAGAGGCTGTTGGCATAAGATTGCATTCCTTCATAATCCTGCAGTTGTTCTTCTGTAATCTCAAAATAGGTGATGTGGTCACCGTATTCCAATTTAAAATAAGGGCTGATTACTGGTTCGGGCTGTGGAAGAAACAGCCCGGACTTTTTGCTGTAACAGGTTGCTGCTTTTGCCTGTGTGCGGTATTCTTTGTCTACATAAAAAGCAACGCTTTTATGAATCGCAGTATCTTCCAATGGAAGGTAGTAATAATCCCGGTAATTGGGGTAGAAAAACTTCAACTCCCCGGTGTATATAGGAAGATGAAAGGTACATTCCTTTTTGTGAGCGGTCAACAGAAGATTTCCTTTGCCACAGGACACTCTTTTGGGGAGGGTGTAATCCAGAGACAACTGTAAATTGGCAGTATTCTCTTCCAGGGAAAGCCGAGTTACCTTGTAATGACCGGAGCAGGCAAGGGGGTAGGCAAGAATGGGGAGAATACGGATGAGGCCTGCTACATCCTCTGCATTGTGCAAAAGGAGCAGAGATTGTAAGTCCTCGCAGGGGTGCTTTAAGTAGGTTTTGTACAAGGTAATCAATTCTCCACCGCTTTTTTTGTCTTTTCGTTGAATTCCGAGAAATTCCTCTATATTTTTCTGTTTGATGTGGGAAAGTGCCAATAGTTTACTACAGGGACGCAGTTGTTTATACAGGTCAAAACTGTTTGTATGGGAGAGAGAGTAATGAAGATTATGTTTTTTGGCAGTTTCTTTCAGGTAGGGAATGTCGAATCCATCTCCGTTGTAATGAATGAGCGTCGAAAAAGGACGGGCAAAATCGAGAAATTCATTGAGAATGGCAGCATCCTCCTGCCCAGTCTCATTTAACCACTGCATCATACAGAAAGAATTGTCCTGCTCTCGGTAAAAGGCGGCTCCAATCAAATAGAGTTGAGAAGTTTTTGCCGCAAAACCGGTGGTTTCAATGTCAAAAAACAGAGTGTTGCGGATGTCAATATGGTATGCCTGCAACAGGGCAGGCTCTATATCAAGTTGAAACGTGGATTTTATAAGCAAGAAGAAAACTCCTTTCCTTGTGTAATTAATTTAAGGTAATTGCGAAACAGTGCATTTGCAGTTTATTGTAAACTATCATATCGTATTTTTGAAAAAAAGGAAATAAAAAAGAGAAAAGAATAAAAAAAGTGAAAAATTTAAAAAAAGATACCATACTTAGCGCATTTATGGTACAATCATACTATATCGTGTAATCTGGAGGCCAAAAGATGATTGGTTATATTAAGGGAACCATAGAGGAAATCAGCGAGGACAGTGTAATCATCGACAACCATGGGATGGGATATGTGGTGAAGGTGCCCTTGCCGGTATTGGAAGGACTTCGATTGGATGGGCAGGAGGTTAAGTTGTATACTTACCTTTATGTGAGAGAAGACCAGATTGGACTGTTTGGCTTTGAAAATGCGAACCAGCTCCATATGTTTGAATTGCTGCTTACAGTGAATGGAATCGGTCCCAAGGTGGCGTTGGGAATTCTTTCCACTCTGTCAGTGAGTGCCTTGATGATGGCGATTGTCAGTCAGGATGCGAAGGCTATCAGTAAGGCGCCTGGGATTGGTGCCAAGTCTGCCCAAAAGTTAATTTTGGAGTTGAAGGACAAGGTAGCGGCGGAGGATATTTTATATCAGGAAGTGGCACAGACTAGTGAGATGGCAGAAATGACGGCAGATACTTCCAGAAAGGAAGCATGTCTTGCATTGGTTAGTCTGGGTTATGACCAGACGACGGCTTCCAGGGCAGTGGCGAAGGTGACTGACTGGGAGCAGAAGGATACGGAGACGATATTGAAGGAAGCCTTGAAGTTTATGCTTGTGTAGGAGTACTTGACCAAAATGGAGAAACGAATTTTAACAACAGAAATTACAACAGAAGATATAGCAGTGGAAAAAGGACTGCGACCCCAGACGCTCTCTGAATATATTGGTCAGGAGAAGGTAAAGAATAATCTCAAAGTATTTATTGATGCTGCCAGAATGCGGCAGGAACCGCTGGATCACATTTTGTTATATGGACCTCCCGGACTGGGAAAGACAACCCTTTCTGGTATTATTGCCAATGAGATGGGTTCCCATTTGAAGATTACATCCGGTCCCGCGATTGAGAAACCGGGAGAACTGGCTGCAATTTTGAATGGACTTTCCGAGCGGGATGTTTTATTTATTGATGAGATTCATCGTCTGAACCGTCAGGTGGAGGAGGTACTGTACCCGGCGATGGAAGATTTTGCCATTGATGTCATGATTGGAAAGGGACCGATGGCGAAGTCTGTGCGGCTGGATCTTCCTAAATTCACTTTGGTAGGTGCCACTACCCGGGCGGGTATGTTGTCCGCACCGCTGAGAGATCGGTTTGGGGTGGTCAGCAAGTTAGAATATTATACGGACAGGGAATTGCAGTTGATTATTTTGAATTCTGCTGACAAGTTGAATGTCTCCATCGATTTGGAAGGAGCATCCATGCTTGCTATGCGTTCCCGGGGAACACCGAGACTGGCAAACCGCCTGTTGAAAAGGGTACGGGATTTTGCACAAGTACAGCATGATGGTATGATTAATGGGGAGGTGGTGGATCTGGCACTCTCCCTGTTGGATGTGGATTCTATGGGACTGGACAATACAGACCAGACGATGCTGACGGCTATGATTGAACGCTTTGGCGGTGGTCCTGTGGGATTGGATACGCTGGCAGCGTCTATTGGAGAAGACTCCGTTACCATTGAGGATGTGTACGAACCCTTTTTGCTGCAAAAGGGATTGATTATGAGAACTCCCCGTGGGCCGGTTGTGACCCGTCTGGGATATGAACAT
>JAQXNR010000091.1 GCA_029098105.1 Lachnospiraceae bacterium | reverse complement strand
GCGTCCTCATATCCCTCATTGGTGGCATAATCCTCCACGGTTGCCGTTTTTCCACAGCCGCCCAACAGGGCCAACGCACCTATTAAAATAAATGCTACGACTTTTCTTTTCATTTCTATTTCCTCCTTACAATAATTACCTAATTACCTTATTAACATACTTAAATCTCAATTCCCTGCACAATGTTGATAAAGGAACTAAAATCCTTTGCCTTCACAATTTTTTGGGAAAGTTTCCCATCATTGACAATCTCAATAAAGACATCATATAAATGTTCTATATCTTTTTGTACCCCCGGCTTAATTGCCAGAAGAAATACAATCTGTACCATATCCCGGTCTTTCCACAAAACCGGTTTATCCAACAGTGCCACAGCAACTTTTGTCTCCTTTGCGCACAATTCCATCGGATGGGGAAGGGCAAACCAATCATTCATACAAGTATTTCCCAGACTTTCCCGCCGCTCTACCGACTCCAGAAAACGCGCATCCACAATATCCAAATCCAGAAGCCGTTGGTATAACATTTCAATAACTGCTTCTTTGCTCTCTGCCTCCGGCAGTTTAAAAAATAACCGGGAATCGAAAAACTGTCCCGTCTTTTGGGTCTTATTCACTGAAATCTTGGTCAGGAACTGAGAAACCGCCTCCACATCTTCGTTATTCAAAGAAAAATTGACTGTAATGGAAGGAATCACGTTGCTCTCCAGAGCAATCGTGGAAATAATAAAATCAATTCCCTCAAAGTCTTCTTTTCCACAGCGACTAAATTCATTATATGAAAGGCTGCGCACAATATTAATTTTTTCTGGAAAATACACATTGAGCCGTGCCTCCAGCATCCGAGTTGTAGCCTGCCCGCTTCCGCAGACCAGCATCACATTCTTTTTCTCCAATCCCTTTGCAAAACAGCGTTCAATCGCCGCACCAATATGCAAAGAAACATATCCCACATCATCTTCATTTAAAACCCACGGCTCTTTTACAAAAACCCGGGTAACTGCAGTCAGTGTCATTTCAAATGCCAGCGGGTAATTGTTTTTGATTGTTCCCAGCAATGGATTGCGACTGCTTAACGCATACCTTTTGCTGACAAAAATAGACTTCAGATGCCGGAACAAATCTTCTTTTAGAATCCCATCATAACGAAGATCAAAGTGGTAGGAATCATAAATCGTCTGCAGCATATTTTGAATTGCCTCTTTGAGTTGTTCATCATTTATATTCTCAACATCCATGTGGGTATTGGCAATCAAGTGAAGGTAAAGGTACGTCTTTTCTCCTCTGGAAACGGCAATGTCGTAATGCTCTTCCAGTTCTGCACAAATGCTGTCCACAATTGCCCGGACCCCTTCATCCATCTCCACGATGTCCACCGTAATATAATGATTATTCTGAATTCTCGAAACCATCAGCGCCAAATGAATAATCAGATTTTTTACATTAAAATCACTGGTTTTAATGTAATTCTCATCCAAATAGGAAAGCATTAATACCTTTAAGTAATCTAAATCCACATCCTTAAAAATACTGCGTTCTTCCTTTGTAAATCCGGTAATGTAATTGTCAAAATTACTGGAGAGCACATGTCCAATAATACATTTGCGTTTTGCTGCTTCCGTTCCAATAATCTTAATTCCCGCACTTGCTTTTGCAATATATTCCAGGTCGTACTGGCCGATGATTTCTTTGATTCTTTTAATGTAATTGTTCAGTGTATTTTTGGAAATGTAGACTTCCTGCATTAACTCTTCCAAACCAATGTAATCATTCGCCGAGAGCAGACGATTTAAAATGTACTTAATCCGGTCCCGGGAGGAATCCAGTTCCGGTTCCGACAGTTCTCCTGCTTCCAACTGCCCAAGGAAATCTCCATATGTCTTCTCCTCTATCACTTCAATATAGTACCCATATTTACGCTTCAACTTAATGGATGCACCATTTCCCTGCAAACTGTCATTCAGTTCCTGAATGTCATTGCGTATCGTGCGTTCTGTAACCTCAAACCGGGAAGCAAGACGCTCACAGGAGGTATATTCATGTTTTCTTATGTAATTAAAAATTTCATCCAATCGGCTGTATGCGAACATCTTAATCCTCCGGTTTCGCCTTTTTAAGTTATTCTATTTTAACATACAATATGAAATTTAGAAACCATAATTTCCTTTCCAACCAACTCTTTTCCAGAAAAAAGTGGAACTGCTTTGCAATTTTCCCCTCTCCATTTCCATTTTGAAGCGGAAATCACTTCGATTGAAAACCCTGGCAATTCATTATATAGTTAATACATACAAAAGAGAAATTCCCCAATATACAAAAGAAAAAATAATTAAAATTTACAATTCGATAAGGAGGTAGACAAGTGCTAAAAGAAGACTATATTTTTTTTGATGTAGATGTAAAAACAAAAGAAGAAGCATTACGTTTTATTAGCAACCAGGCACAAACACTAGGACTCACGGACAAAGCAGAAGGGCTGTATGGTGATTTTGTAAAACGGGAGGAAGAATTTTCTACCGGGTTGCAGGATGGATTTGCCATCCCCCACGCGAAATCCGATTATGCAAAGGAAACTGCAATTCTTTTTGTCTCCTGCAAAGAAAATTTAGACTGGGAAACAATGGATGACAAACCGGTAAATTACTTATTTGCACTAATTGTTCCCACCACCAACGCAGGAAACGAACACCTGATGATGATTTCCAAACTGGCAACCAGTTTGCTGGATGATGATTTTAAAGAGGCCGTGAAAGCTTCTACAAATAAAACTCAATTAAAAGAATACATTTTAGATAAGATGAAGGAGGAATCCGTATGAAGATTGTAGGAATTTCCGCTTGTCCGGCAGGACTGGCACACACACCGATGGCAGCAAAGGCACTGGAAAAGGCAGGCAAGGAACTGGGTCACAACATTAAGATGGAACAGCAGGGAAGTATGGGACAGGTAAACACCATCACCGCTGAAGAAGCAAAGGCTGCAGACCTGGTAATTATTGCATCTGACCAGAAGATTACCGGCATGGACCGATTCGAAGGCAAACCGGTCATCCGGGTAGATATCAACGTATGCATCAAGGCACCGGAAGCAGTAATTAAAAAATGTGTTGCTGCTGTTGAAGCAAAAAAGAATGCCTGATGGCTCTTTATAATAAACAAAAGAAAAAGGAGAGATGAAGAATGAAAAAATTTTTGAAAGAAGCAAAAGGTCATTTGATGACCGGTATCGGCTACATGCTTCCTCTGATTATTGGAGCATCCTTAGTCGTAGCAATCCCTAAATTAATCGCATTATGTTTTGGTATTACGTCCCTGGACCCTTACGCAGACGGAACGGGTATCTGGCACGTTATGAAGTTAATTGAAAATGTTGGTTGGACTGGTATTGGTTTAATCAATACGGTACTGGCAGGTTTCATCGCTTACAGTATTGCTGACAAACCCGCCATCGGAGCAGGTTTAATCGGTGGTGCGCTGGCATCCAGCACTTACGCAGGTTTCCTCGGTGCAGTCATCGCTGCCTTCATCGCAGGTTACACTGTAAGATGGGCAAAGAACCACATTCATTTACCGGAATCCATGCAGACTATGATGCCTCTGGTAATCTGTCCCTTCCTGGCAACTGGTGTTGTAGCAATTGTTATGGGCGTGATTCTGGCGACTCCGCTGGCAGCAATTAACACATGGCTTGTCGACTGGATTAGCAAAATGTGTCAGGGAAGTGCTTCCCAGTTGATTATGGCTCTGATTCTTGGTGCTATGATTGCATCCGATATGGGTGGTCCGATTAACAAATCTGCATGGATGGCAGGTAATGTATTGCTGGCAGAAGGAATCTACCAGCCAAACGTATTCATCAACTGCGCAATCTGCATTCCTCCTTTGGCATACGCAATCGCTACTGTAATCAACAAGAAGCGTTTCTCCCCCGCTTTCCGCGAGACCGGTAAAGGTAACTGGGTAATGGGCTTCATCGGAATTACAGAAGGTGCGATTCCGTTCACTCTGGTAAAACCTCAGATTCTCATTCCCGTCAACATGATTGGTGGTGCTCTGGGAACTGCTGTTACCTGTCTGTTAGGTGCAAAGGGTGACATTCCTCCCGTTGGTGGTATTTACGGATTCGTTTCCGTTACCCACGGCTGGGCATACCTCGTAGGTATTCTGGTTGGTGCCATTTTCATCGCAGTTGTCGCTTCCTTACTGGTAGACTTCAACGACGACACAAAAAGCGGTTCCGATGATGTAAACGTAGATGAAATTGAGATTTCTTTCGAGGATTTATAATATACCGGAATCAAATATAGAATTTCATAGGTATCACAAAAGACAAAAGAAAGGCGGTTTGGCGTTGATACCCAGACCGTCTTTTTGTATCACAAACATAAGGAGGCAATGTTATGAAACGAAAAATCCACATCGTACCCCACTCCCACTGGGACAGAGAATGGTACTTCACCACATCCCGCTCCAAAGTATATCTGATGAAGGACTTAAAAGATGTGTTAGATACACTGGAGCAAAATGACGATTTCAAATATTTTATGGTAGATGCCCAGGGCTCTTTATTAGATGACTATCTAAAATGGATGCCCCAGGACAAAGAGCGCATTATCAAGTTAGTAAAATCAAAAAAACTGGTAATCGGTCCCTGGTATACCCAGACAGACCAACTGGTCATTTCCGCTGAAAGTATTGTGCGCAACATGTATTATGGTATGAAACGCTGCGAATCCCTGGGCGGTTACATGAATGTAGGTTACGTTCCCGACTCCTTCGGTCAGGCGGGAAATATGCCCCAGATTTACCGGGAATTCGGTATTGAAGATACTCTGTTCTGGCGCGGCGTCAGCGATGATATGGTAGAACACACGGATTATAACTGGCGGGGAGATGACGGAAGCGTTGTCTTCACAACCCAGATTCCCTTTGGCTATTATATCGGTGGCAACATCCCAGAGGAAGAAACCGCCAGTGAAGTATTCTGGCAAAAGGAATGTCTGGAAAAAGCCGGGGGCAGAAGCGCAACCCGTCACATTTATTTTCCCAACGGTTTTGACCAGGCACCCATACGAACCAATTTGCCCCAACTGGTAAAAGAACGCAACGAAAAAGATCCGGACAATGAATACGTCATCAGTTGCGTAGAAGATTATATTAAGGATGTCAAAAGCGAACATCCAAAACTGGAGGAAGTATCCGGAGAACTGGTCATTGCCAAACACATGCGGATTCATAAATCCATTTTTTCCTCCCGCTCTGATTTAAAGGTATTAAATACCCGGATTCAAAACTATGTAACAAATGTAATGGAACCATTATTGACCTTGTCTTATGAGTTAGGAAACGATTATCCCACCGAAGCAATCGGTGAAATCTGGAAATTATTGTTTGAAAATGCAGCCCATGATTCCATTGGTTCCTGCATTTCCGATACCGCAAACGAAGATGTATATATGCGCTACAAACAGGCGCGGGATATTGCAACCAACCTGGTAGAACTCCACTCCCGGCTGATTGCCACAAGCATTGCATCAAAAGCACCTATGACTTTTACGTTAATCAATACTCTGCCCCAGGAGCGTCAAGATACCACCGTGTTCAAAACCTATATTCCAGGTGGTACTTTTGCGATATTAGATGACAAAGGAAACGAAATCGACTATACTATTATTGAATCCTGGGATTTAACGGATTATGTATTGTCCCAGACCATTAAACTGGACCCGTCCAGAAGTTTTTACATTCCTGCACAGGTGCTGGAGGCTACTATCGCCATGAAGACTTCTGACGTTCCTGCCATGGGTTATGTACAATACGAACTGGACACAAAGAAGGACAGCGCCCTTGTCCTCTCACCTGCCAGCACATTAGAAAACGAATATTATTCCATCCTTGTAGCGGAAAATGGCTCGCTGACAATTGTCGACAAGATAAATGGATTTACCTACGAAAACCAGGGTATTTTATGTGAAAATGGGGACGATGGCGACAGTTTCAACTACTCGCCTCCCCGTAAAGACTTGGAAATTTCTTCTATAAATACCCCGCATCAGGTAACGGTTACTGGAAATGACCTCTATTCCCAGGCGGTTATTCATTTTGACATGGTGGTTCCTAAAGATTTAGAAGAACGAGCGAAAGGAGTAACCAGTGTAACAATGCCGGTCACCTTAACCGTTGCCCTGCGCAAAGGTGCAAAAGTGATTGACTTCCATGTGCATGTGGACAACCACGGTCTCTCCCACCGTCTCTGCATCTTATTTGACGCTCATCTAACATCTAAATTTAACTTTGCAGATGAACAGTTTGGTTCCATAAAGAGACCAAATTACTACGAGAAAGAGATGGCACTTTACCAGGCTGGCACTGCCAGTGCAAATAATGTACCGGAAAAAACCGGAATTCAGGAACTTGCAAACTGGGCAAATGACCAGACCACCTGGCAGGAGCCTCCCATTGCCATTGAACCCACTCAGTCCTATGTCTCTTTAACTGACGACAACCGGGGAATTGCAGTAATTCCTCAAGGTGTACGGGAATACGAGATTCTGGATGACCACATCATCCGGTTGACACTGTTCCGTACCTATGGCTTTATGGGTAAGGAGAACCTCATTTACCGTCCAGGCCGCGCCAGTGGAGAACGGATTATAGAAACACCAGCAGCCCAATTGTTAAAAGAAATGGACTTTTCTTTGGGATTCACCACTTACTGCGGTGATATTAACGATTCCAACATTGACCTTCTGGCAAAAGCATACAACACGGGAATTGAAGTTTACACTTACGCGGAATTTTTGAACGGACGACTCATTTTCTCCCAGAGAGAAATCGAGGGTACAAAGGACAACCGGTTCTCCCTGTTTACAACAGACAACCAACTCGTTGTCTCCGCCATTAAAAAGGCAGAAGACGAGGACGGCTTAATCCTTCGTCTGTACAACGGCAAAAACCAGAAATCGGTAAGTGATACACTGCACTTTAATTTTGACATCAAAGAAGCGTACTACACCAACTTAAAAGAAGAAAAACAGGAATCCATTCCGATTTCCAACAACACAATAAAAGTAAAGGAGCTGTCACACTGCAAGTTTGTGACGATTTATGTGAAATGATGAAATATGCGATTGCAATTGACATCGGGGGCACCAATACCCGGGTTGCCCTAGTCGATGAAACAAAAACCATTACCGACCGGAAACAGTTTGCCACCAATGCAACCGACCCGAATGAAACGTTGCAGGCGATTGCAGACATCATTGCCTCCTACGATTGCGACATCGTAGGAGTGGGCATGTCCTGCCCCGGTCCACTGGATTTAATTGAGGGTAAAATACTCACGCCTCCCAACTTAACCAAAGGATGGCACAACTTTAAAATTGCGGAAGAACTGAGCCACCTGTGCGGACTTCCGGTTTACCTGAACAACGACGCCAACCTGGCGGCTTTGGCAGAAGCCGTCATCGGAGAGGGAAAGGACTGCCGATTTGTACAGTTTCTCACCGTATCCACAGGTCTGGGTGCCGGATTTACCATCGACAAAGAGATTTACCTCGGTTCTCACGGCTTTGCAAACGAAGTGGCAAACTGTATTATGATACAAAACGGACCGACCCATGGAAACATTTTGCCTGGTGGAATTGAAGCCATCTCCAGCGGCACAGCCATTACAACCCGTGCCCGGAATGCAGGACTTGACGTAAAGCATGCCGGAGAGGTAAACGATTTGGCAAAAGAGGGAAATACCACCGCCCAATCCATTATGGCAGATGCCAAAAATTACCTCGCCAACTTTATTGCCTTTATTTATGCTTATGCAGACCCGGATATTGTCATTCTTGGTGGCTCTGTGGCACTGAAAGTAGATGGCTTTGTAGAAGAAGTGGAAGCACTGGTAAAAGAAAAAGTATTCGAAGTAATGAAGCCTTTCATCAAAGTGAGAAAATCAACACTGAGCGAAGACTCCGGTCTTCTGGGTGCCGCTTGTCTTGCTTTTTCCAAAGTAAAATAGGGAAGTATTCGACAATATTTTACGGTTTTCTAACGTCTTTTTTAAGGTTTTCTTAAAATAACCTAGAATCATTGACAAATACTTCCAATTTGTGATAGGGTACTTAACGAAAAGTACACAAAGAGGAGGAAGCGCTATGAAAAATACAAACAAAACCAAAGGAAAAAGTACTGGAATCATACGTAAATTAGACGAACTTGGACGTGTTACTCTTCCCATTGAACTGCGACGGAATTTGGGAATTGATATGCGCGACCCAATCGAGATTTATACAGAGGATGACAAGATTATTTTAAAAAAATATGAACCCTGTGACATTTTTACCGGAAGTCAGGAAGATCTTCTGGACTACAAAGGTAAGAAGGTTTCCAGAGCTTCCATTAAGGAAATGGCAGAACTGGCAGGTTTACTGTAACAATTTCATATACATACTACATATTATTAAGAAGCATGTCGGCAGATTATTAGACGGTAATATTTTGTTGACATGCTTCTTTTTTAACACTATACTAAATATATTATTGTAGTAATCAAATAAAGTCGGGAAATTTTTCCCGGATTTGCATACATTAAGAAAAGAGGATTTTTTATGAATTGTTGGGAAAATGAAATGGAACAGAAATTTGACATATCCGATTACCACCGTCTGAAATTTCTTGGAAAGGATGCCGAGGAAATTCTGCCCCTTTTGTTAGACCACATGACCGCAGGAGTCGGACTTTTTGAAATGACAGATACGATCCATGCCCTGTATTTGAATCAGGCTTTTTTTGATTGCATTGGCTATACAAAGGAGGCATACGCCTGCAATATAAATGACATCTATGCCACTCTGTATCCGGAAGATGTGTCTGGTTTTGCCAATGCCATCTCCATGCTCTGCCCTCAAAAAGAGAATATTTCTTACAGTTTGCGGGGATATCGTCAAGATGGCTCTCTTGGCTGGTTTGACATTCAGGGAGTTGCAGTTGACAATCACATTAGCGACAACCCTCTGTATTTAGTTGTGGTACACGATATTACCCAACAAAAGGAAGCCGAGGACCGGATTCAGGAATTGAACCGACTGAATGCTGAACTTTTACTTCAGGAAGAGCGCTACCATATATTAGAGGCAACAACACAAGGAGTTCTTTTTGAATACTTCCCGGACAAGGACACCATGGTATTTTCCTATAATCTTCCGAACAACAAAAAACGCCGGGAAGTTCCGAATTACCAGGATTACTTAAAACATTCTCCCATGGTTCACAGCGAACACATCAAAATGTTCAAAGAAGCTTTACAAAAAGCATGTATGACAGAAACAGAAGGCGATTTAGAATACCTAAGTACCGTTTCCGGCGGCGGCTACCGCTGGACTGCAACCCACTATAAGAGTGTCGCCGGACCGGATGGACGCATTCTCAGCGTAATGGGACGCATTTGCGACATTCACGATTCCAAAATGGAAAAAGAACGCATCAATTACCGGGCAGAGATTGATGGACTCACCAAAGTCTACCGAAAAGACATTGCCTTTGAAAAAATGGAAGAATTGGTACGGGAAGCACCAAACAGCCGCTACTATTTCATTATTTTAGATTTGGATGACTTTAAGCAGATTAACGACAAATACGGACATCAATATGGGGATGAGGTGTTAAAAGATGTCTCCAGTTCCCTCCAATCTACCTTTGCAGAAAATGCGATTATTGGGCGTTTTGGAGGCGATGAATTCATTGTCCTCACAAAGGATTTGTCTCTGGAAGATATCCGCATGCGGTTAAAAATTTCCCAGATGACTACCAGTTATTGCGCTGGTATTGCCCCTTGGAACGCAAATTCCACTTCCCAGTCCGTATTCCAGATAGCCGACAAAGCCATGTACCAAGTCAAGTCTTCCGGAAAAAATGGAATCGCCTACATGGAGGAATAGCAGGCATAATATTTATGCCAATTCCCCCTGATTTCGCGGTATATTTCTGACTTCTGCCCCAGTCATACTGCAAATACAACTATGAACATACCACATGATATATAAACCAGACAGCACAGACAACACTCCTGCCAAAAACATCGGCAGATTTATGAGGAATGTAGTGCGAATGCTGACTTGAATGTCTCCTTTTTCCAAAATATATTCCAAATGACCAGAACAAAATAAAATCATGAGAAAATTCAGCACCACCATCACTACATGAAGCACCCGAACCCATTTTGATGCACTGGGAACTTCCCGCCCGGTGAACATGCGGCAAAGCACTGCTGTACGCCATCGAAGCAAAAGAAGAAATAATAATACAGCTCCGGGAATCTGCCATTGCAACTGCCCTGTATAAAATTTCACTTCCTCTCCCATCTGGAGGGCACAAGTAGCCAGCATGAGAATCAATGTTACGATAAAGTAAAGCAGCGTTTCTGCCAGAATCCGCATACGGATGTAACTGCGAATGCCTCCATTTGCCTGGGGAACATAGAAAAACACCTTCGGAATACCTAAAAAATAGAGATGTTCTCCAAACAGAAGACCGAATACCAGCCAGAATTCTGCTGCATTTGCCCAACTTAAATAACACCAGTGCTCCAAATGAGAACTTCCGTAACAGACAAAGCAGGCAATCATCATAATACCTAAAATTACAATATGCTTTTTTTGAAAAGACATACAAAATTCTTTGATTACTTTAACTAACATGTTTCCTCTCCTTTTGCCACCAACATTTTATTTAATAAGGACTTTCATAATACTTGCGCTCATCCAGAGCGTCTGCTGATTTTTTCCCTTTCTCTTCAACCCCTGCAGACTGGAAGGTAGATATAGCAACCGCAGAAGTTTCCTTTGGCTGTTCCCGGTACTGATTATAATAATATAATAATTCTTCCAAAGTAGGAGTGTGCATTTCCACCCGGAGAGGGAGCGGTTCCCCCTTTCGTATAAAAGCCTCACAGGAATGAGGACGAATCTGTTGTACCAGCAATCTTCCCGGTGCAGTCTGCTCAATGTAACGCAACTGTTTTTCTGTGGCATTTATAATTCGATATTCATCTAATATCTCTTCCTTTTGTCCGTAGAGAACCTGTTTTCCCTTATCCAGCCATAAAATATAATCTCCAATCTGGTCCAGATCCTCCAATTGATGAGTAACATAAACAATGCTTTTCCTTCCTGTTTCCACCAATTCCTGCATTACAGAAAGAACCTTCTGGCGCGTCTGCAAGTCCAGATATCCGCATGGTTCATCCAAAATATAGACACTAGCATCATAGGAAAGGGAAAAAGCCAGTTGAAACATTACCTGCTGCCCCTTGGAAAACTTATATAAGGGTTTGCTCATGGGAATCCCAAATTCTTTACAACACCCTTCAAACCGCTGCTGATTCCAGGTATTATAACTCTCTCCATACAACTTCCCATTTTCCAGAGCAGTCATTGCCCGGGCAAAGGGACAATCCTGCAATACAAAGGCAAGATGCTGCTTTGCCTCATTACTGTGGAACCGAAGACTGTAACCTGCCACTGCAATGTCTCCCATAGCATCATCCACGGAATTGGAACTCATCTCCATCGAATGCTTCTTCTTCCATTCCCGGGTATTCAATCCATCCAACTGGTACCCACCTAAAATCAGTTGCATTAAAGTGGACTTACCCGCCCCATTCTCTCCAATCACGCCGAGTATATACCCTGGCTCCAGAGCAAAATCAATTCCTTCCAGAGAGAAATTCTTTATTTTCTTACTCACATTTTTACATTCCAAAACAGGTGTCATAGGCATTCTCCTTTGTCTGACCTCAAATGCAAAAAAAAATTATAAATCTGCTTCTAAAAGCGCTCCATATACATCCCGCTTGCTGATTCCCCTGTCCTTTGCAACCTGTTTCATCGCTATTTTTTTGTCCATTCCCTGCTCCGCGTAATAAGCAAAATGTTCCGGGATGGTCATTTTTTCCCATTCCCGGATGGTTTCCTCCCGCAACTCATCAAAACTTTTCCCTTCAATAACCAGCACATATTCTCCCCTTGGCTCTTCCTGGTCATAAAAAGAAACCGCCTGGGAAAAGGTCGTAAGCCATATTTTTTCATGGCGCTTTGTCAACTCTTTGCAAATCGTCAGTTCCCGGTCTCCCAGTGTCTCGTACAATTCCTGCAACGTCTTTTTCAGATGATGGGGTGCTTCATAAACAATCATCGTACGGGTTTCCTCTGCCAAAAGAGTGAGAATCTGGTTCCGTTCTTTTTTCTCTGCGGGCAGGAATGCCTCAAAAGCAAACCGCCGGGTACTCCTTCCTGACAGCGTCAACGCCGTAACTGCAGCACATGCCCCCGGCAGAGAGGTTACCGCAATGCCCGCTGCATGACACTGTTTTACTAATTCTTCCCCCGGATCGGAAACCGCAGGGGTTCCCGCATCGGTAATCAGTGCCACATTTTTTCCGGAACACATCTGTTCCACCAAATACCGGGCTTTTTCCACTTTGTTATATTCGTGGTAACTGGTCATTTTTGTTTTAATTTCAAAATGGTTTAATAACTTTATACTATTCCGTGTATCCTCCGCCGCAATTAAATCCACTTCTTTCAATGTGGAAAGTACCCGAAGGGTAATGTCCTCCAGATTGCCAATGGGCGTGGCACAAATATATAATTTTCCCTGCTCCATATTCTTTGTCTGTCCACCCGAAGGTAGACCATTCCTTTCTCCGGCTAACTCTTATAAATTTTGTATACCTCATCCGTATACACATTCTTTTCTTTATACAACACCAGGGGCGGTGCCACCTTCATCATCGGTCTGCCACCTCGGACCCCTCCAATCAGCACCATGGTGGGTTCCTTGTCCACATAGGGATGAATCATCCGCAGTTCTTTGGGTTCAATCCGATATTCCTTCATCACAGAAATAATCTCCGGCAATCGGAACGGCTTGTGAATCATATAAAAACGTCCTCCCGGAACAAGCAGTTTCGCTGCTGCCGCCACCACATCCTCCAGTGTGCAGAGTACTTCATGGCGGGCAATCGTTTTCGGTTCATAGTCGTTCTGCAAAGCATGTTGGTTTGTCATATAGGGAGGATTGCTGGTTACCACCTGAAAAGAAGCTGCGTCAAACAGTGCCGCAGCCTCCTTAATGTCTCCCTCTATCATATCCACCTTGTCCCCGATTCCGTTCAAAAGCACACTGCGCTTTGCCATGTCCACACTCGCTGCCTGAATCTCCAGTCCGGTAAAATGGGCTCCCGGTGTTATAGCATTCAGAAGAATGGGAATAATTCCTGTCCCCGTTCCCAAATCCAATACCCGGTCACCTTCCTTTACCCGGGCATAATGGGCTAAGAGAACAGCATCCACCCCAAAACAGAAACGCTTGGGGTCCTGAATAATCTCATACCCTTTGCACTGCAAATCGTCAATCCGCTCCCCTTCAAGGAGCAGTCTGCTTTTGTCTGTCTCCAACATCGGTGCCCCTTTCTTATTCCAGTTTGGATTGGGTCTGGTCTTCTTTCTCCAGCGATTCCAGTTCCTTCATATCCACATCCTCCTCCGGAGGCAGGGTATTGTTTTTATTGCCCTTTTTCCGCCGGGGGGTAAAACTTAAATCTTCTACTTTATATTCCATAACCTCTTTTTCATCATCTTCATTGGTAATAATGACTTTTACTTTCTGGCGAAGCACGCTGACACTCTGCACCTCACCGGAATAACCATCTTTTGCCTTCACAAAATCTCCCACATGTGGCAGTTTACTGTTCAAATATTCATAGGTCTCCTGCTCATTTTTCAGACAACACATAAGACGCCCACAAACTCCACTGATTTTGGAGGGGTTCAAAGAAAGGTTCTGCTCCTTCGCCATCTTAATGGAAACACTGGCAAATTCAGACAGATGAGTATAACAGCACAAAGGTCTTCCACAAATTCCAATGCCGCCCAGAAGTTTTGCTTCATCCCGCACACCAATCTGGCGCAACTCAATGCGGGTACGAAATTCATTTGCCAAATCCCGCACCAGTTCTCTGAAATCTACTCTTCCATCCGCAGAAAAATAAAACAGCAGTTTATTATTGTCAAAAGTGTACTCCACATCAATCAACTTCATCTGCAATTTATGCTTCTCAATTTTTTTGAGGCAAATGTCAAAGGCCTCCTTGCATTTCTTTTTATTGCGCTCCTGCTGCGCATCATCCTTAGGGGTAGCAACCCGAATAATCGGTTTCAGGGTAGACACCACATCTTTTTCTCCAATTTTTCTGCGCCCCATCACAACCGTACCATATTCCACACCCCGCACCGTTTCCACAATGACATGGTCGCCCGTATTTACATTGAATTTCTCGGGGCTAAAATAATATATTTTGCCATTGGTCCGGAACCGGACACCAATCACTTCAACCATACTTTCGTTATCTCCTTTTATTTCATCCATTTCAACTGTTCTTTTATGCGGAACAACAATAATTCCAGAACGGTTTCCAGATTTACATTCGCATTGATTCGCACTTTCGCGTTGTCCACCGCCTGCAAAACATCTTCAATTCCTTCGTAGGAAATGACCTGTGCCTGTTTATTCATAATACTGTACATGTCACGAAAAATCAGTTTGTTCGGATTCTTTGTAACCTTAATCAACAAAACATCCCGAAACCACATAGTCATAATATCCAGGTAATCACAAATCTGTACTTTGTGCTTCGCCGCTTCCTTCACAGAAAATACCATGTCCGGTATTTCCCACTCCGGTATGTGTCTGAGCATGTTCAGGCACATCTCCCGTATTTCATTAAACTCCTCCGACTCCACACAGCGACGTGCTTTTCCAATATTGCCAAAGGCAAATTCCGTTGCAAACCGCAGCGTGTTCTCATCCAACTCATAATTGTCCTCTAAATACTGGTATACCTTCCGGTTGTCCACTGGTTTCACCGTTAATTTAACACAACGGCTCAGTATCGTGGGCAAAAACCGTCCAATATTGGTAGTAAGCAGCATTATAATTCCGTATTGCGGCGGTTCCTCGATTGTTTTTAAAATCGCATTCTGCGCCTGAGGCGTCATCAGTTCTGCGTCGGGAATAATGTATATTTTATAACGACTGCTGTAAGGCTTAATATCCATATCAGAAACCAACTGCTCCCGCACTTCGTCCACACCAAAACTGGTGGGTTTCTCGTGGGTCACCGTAATAATATCCGGGTGGTTGCCACTCTCCGCCTGTAAACAGGACTGGCAACTGCCACAGGAATGTGCACCCCCCTGCTCACATTGCAGTGCTTTTGCAAAAGCATAAGCAAGTGCCTTTTTGCCACAACCTAACTCTCCCTCAAAAATATAGGCATGACTTACCTTCCCCTGTTCGATTGCCTGGGTAAAATGTTCCTTAATCTGTTCCTCTCCCACAATATCATCTAATTTCAGCATCGTTATTCACCTCCTGACCGCATGACAGCGGTGTTTATAAATTACCTTTTCTCAGGTAGAAATGTCCAGAAGAAGTCCCCGAATATCATCCACTTTCTGCAGTATGGCAATATTGTCCTTCTCTTCCTTCAACAACTCTTCTGCCAGTTCATCCAGATTCGCATCCACCTGCCGAATGATTCCATACACCCGATGTCTTCCCCTTCGGTCCAGAAAATTCTCCCGGGAAAACTCGTGGGAATTACTGACGACTTCATTCATAAACTCTTTAATCGTAGCCCGGTACTTGCGCATGTCCTTAATGTCCATGTGCTTTGCAATCTTCTCCCCCTGCTCGGTAATCTCCTTCATGAGAGAACTCAATTTATCCGCCAAATCCTTTTTCTCAATATGGCTGACCAGAGTAAACTTAAAATTACTGTCAACATCCGGATTCTTAGACGCTGTGGACTGTGCCGGCGTAACCGGTTGCGTTTCATTTACCTTAATATCCATCCCGCATCCTCCTCTGTCTTTTCTATCTATTTCGGCTGTTTTAACAAAGGGATTAACCGTTCCTCTATCTCTATGCGAATCTCCTCTATGGACTTCATGGCGTCAATGGTCACAATCCGCTCTTTCTGAGTCTGTGCCAACTGGCGGTATCCCTCCACTACCTTCTCATGAAATGCTGCCTTCTGCAATTCCATCCGGTCCAAATCGTGCTGATTATTCTTACGACGGATTCCCTCCGCCGCCGGCATGTCCAGAAAAAAGGTAATGTCCGGCATCATGTTCTGCAAAGCGTATGCGTTGACCTCGTAAACGGTATCCACTCCCAGCCCCCGGGCAATTCCCTGGTACACTGCAGAACTGTCTACAAATCGGTCACAGATGACTACTTTCCCTGCCTCTACAGCGGGCTTAATCACTTCTCCCACCAACTGTGCCCGGGCTGCCGCATACAGTAACAGTTCCGTGGTATCCTGCATTGCCATATTATTCTTGTCCAATATGACCTGGCGAATCTGTTCACTAATAACCGTTCCTCCCGGTTCCCGGGTTACTATTACGTCATACCCTCTGGACTCCAGACTGCTCTTCATGAATGCAATCTGGGTAGATTTTCCACATCCATCCGGACCTTCCAGGGAAATAAATAAACCTTTCATCCGTCTTCCTCACAATCTTTTGCATACTTGTTATCAGTATAACATAAAAGAGTGGAAATAACCACTCTTTAAATTCTTTCTCTATTCTACTGGAATATAAGTATCTTCAATATAAATCCCGATGACTTTTTTTACATCTACCATATCCTGAAACTCAAATTTATTCGTCTGCCACACAGTTCCATCTTTGTCATCATAAGAAACACTTCCATTGCTTGTAATACAGACGTCTTCCATATTATGGCTCATAACCAGTTGCTCTGTACCATCCACCATTCGAATCCGCACCTGTAAAGAAGTGTCTGAAATTCCCAAATCATCATAGGGCACATTGGACACATCGGAACGTATGCTCATTCCCAGTGGGGTCACTTTTATTTTCCCTACAGTTGCAGTCGTGCCAAGGAAGGGAAAGGTCATGTCAGAATTGCCCTCTATGGTAATCTCCTCTTCTGTAGTATAGTTTACCGTAAAAGTAATACTCCACATTCCCTCCACTAAAAGTTCCGGTTCAGAACCATAGGGATCTCTGGTCAAATCTTTAAAACAGGCAGTCACACTGCTGCCCTCCGCAATCTCTTCATCCGGTGAAATATTCACCACATAGGTTCCCACGTTGGGCTTTCCTTCCATAACTTCCAGCAAATCGCAGGAAGTAGCACCACTAATGAGATTGTCCGCATTGTAATTCTCTCCTTCGGAAAAGGCATAGTAATCAAAGGTGATTTTGTCTTCCAATTCAATATTAGCGGGTGCTGTTACTTGTACTAATAAATAAATTCCCTGACTGTCAACCACAGTCTCCTTCATCTCTATAAACAAATCCGGCTTACTCTCCACCCAGGTCTGGTGTTTCTCCACACCCAAATCCTTTGACTCTTTTTCCTCAATATTGAAAAAATGGAGAATGGAATGCTTAAAGGTAGAAATCACGTTAGCCTCTGTCTTGCTGGTGCTAAACACCACAACAAGAATCAGGAACAACATGGCAGCCGCAACTGCAATTCCCCGAACATATCGGCGGGGTTTTCTCCTTTGCGGTTCCCGTTCCGGCAGATTTGCAAGCGTCTCCTCCACCCTTTTGTCATATTCTGCGGGTGTTTTTATATCTTCGGAAAGCTTTTTGATTTTTCTATCAAATTCTGTCATGCTATCGTCCCCCATCCGTTTTTTCCAGTGCCTGTCTCAACAATTCTCTTCCTCTGTTCAGACGGGATTTTACCGTTCCTATAGGAATATCCAGCACTTTTGAAATATCGCGTATTGACAAATCATTATAGTAAAATAAAACAATTGCAAGCCGATATTCCTCCGGCAGTGCCTGCACTACATCCCACAATTCATGTGGGCTGTCCTGAGTCGGCTCCAGCATTGCCTCTACCTGCTCGTTTCCCGGCAGTTCCAACCGCTTACGCTTTATTTGTAATGCCTCATTCTTTATTATGGTAATCATCCACGGTTTAAACTTCTGTGGATTTCGAAGTTGTTCCAAATGCTCGTACCCCTTTTGAATAGCATTGCAAACAGCGTCTTCTGCATCTGCCTCATTCTTTAAAATGGCATACGCAACAGTGTATAACTGTTTCTTATATGCAGTAATATATTCGCAAAATTCGATTCTCCTCATATCGCATCTTCCCTCCGTTGCCTTTTCCTTTTTTCGTTTTTTCTCGTGCATTTTCCATTTTTTCCTAAAAAACACAACCCTTCACAAACTTAGATGCACGAAAGCGGAAAAAGGTTCCAGAAAATTATAATAATATCCGGATTGCCCCATTTTTTACCCCGAGAACCGGTAAATTCTGGGCAAGTGCCCGCTGAATTTCTTCTATTATTTCTTTTGTCACCCGTTCTCCCGGAGCCAGTAGAGGAATTCCCGGCGGGTAACACAACACATATCCCCCACTGACAAAAGGCTGGTACACTTTTGTCAAAGGAATGGTAGAAGAGGAAACATAGTCGTTCTCCAACTGGAATTGCAGCCGTTTTATATCCATCCACGTTCCTTTTCTCATAGCCGCCTCCCTAAGACTCAGTTCTATCTGAGGCAGGATTCCCATTCCTCCTATGCCTTGTGCTGCCTGCTCCCTTTCTTCCATAGGAGTCTGTTGTACTTCTTCCTCTGTCACAAGGCGCAAAGTTAATTTTTTCTTTTCTTTTTTATTGTGAACAGGAATTCGAGGTACTACCTTACAAACGCTGCTAATCTTGTCATCAATTGCAAAAATGGCTTCTCGAAGCCGGGAAAGCCCATCAGCACTGTCGCAAACACTAGTCATCGCAATGACATATTCCCCGGAAGGCATCTCGCATTCCAACTGAAACTGTTCCCGAAGTTGCTGCATTAACTGAACTCCTGTAATACTGGTGCCTGCCGTCACAAAAACCAACTTCCCTATATCATAACCAGGTGCTCCAATCTCCTGTCCTTCCAGCAAATGCAGATGCTTCAGATTCCGGTATTGCTCCCGTTCTTCTCTTAAACGGCTCTCATATTCCTGAAAGATTCCCTCTGCCGCCATTGCCCTGCACTGGTTCAGGCATTCATCTATAGACGCCATCAGTAAATAAGAGGGACTGGTAGACTGGTACATATGAACACAGGAAGCAATTCGCTCCAAATCCAACCGGGATCGGTTTTGCGCCTCCACAGTCACATGAAGTAATGCGGTCTGGGTCAGAGAAGGCAACGTCTTATGAATACTCTGAACTACAATATCTGCGCTCTGGTATAGAGCACTTCGCTCTCTTCCCCAACTGCTCTCCCCGGTATTTTGTACAGAGGAAAGAAAGGGTAGATGTGCCCCGTGAGCTTCATCCACAATGAGCACTTTACCATATTCATGTACTACCCGGGCAATTAGACCAATATCTAATATCACTCCCTCATAGGTGGGAGAAGTCACCACAACACAACGGCTATCCGGATTCTCCTCCAATACCTCCCGTAAATGGGATTCCTCCAGATTAGAAAATAAACCATACTCTGAAATATAATCCGGGTATAAATAATGGACATTCAATCCCAACAATTCTGCAGTCCGGTACACTGACTTATGGCAATTTCTTCCTATAATAATGTCATCCTGCAAATCAGTACAAGCGGTAATTGCCGCCATCAACCCACTGGTAGAACCATTCACCAGAGGAAAGGTAGCAAGGGTACCGTAAAATTTCCTGGCATCCTCTCCCATCTGCCATAGTACCTCTCCCGGTTCCGGCGCATTCAGATTATCAAATCCCTCTATTTCGGTAATATCCAACTCGTAAGGAATCCTGCTGCCCTTTCCAAACTGCCGCTTATGTCCCGGCATGTGAAATGGGTACACCTCCCGGTTTTCATAGTCCAGCAGTTTCTTATATAAATCTGCCATCGCTGCTTCCTTTCTATCCCTGTACCAACAATAATTAACTATATTTTACCAGAAGAAAGCAAAATAGAAAAGTGGAATATGCAGTTTTTGTTACACAATGGCATCCTCTTTTCAAATATGTTATACTGAATTCAAGTAATCATTACTTGACTACTATTTTCTATAGGAGATTATTATGTACGAATATTTGTTATTTGACTTAGATGGAACCCTGACGGATTCCCAAGAAGGTATTTTAAATTGTATTATTTACACGCTGGACTACTATGGAATCCCCAACCGGGACCCGGATTTTTTAAATCAGTTTGTAGGACCTCCCCTTACTGTTTCCTTTCAACAGTTTTGCGGATTTGACAAGAAAAAAGCGCAGGAAGCCGCTGCAAAATACCGGGAACGCTTTTCCACGATTGGACTGTTTGAAAATTCCGCCTTTCCCGGCGCTGTAGATATGCTGAAGACCTTAAAAGAAGCTGGCAAAACCATTGCTCTGTCCACTTCCAAACCCGAGGTTTTCACCCTGCGCATCATTGAGCGCTATGGACTGGCTCCATACATTGACAATCCGGTAGGTGCAACCCTTGACGGCACCCGGGAAAAAAAGGCGGATGTCATCCGGGAAGCCCTACGCCAACTTAACATTGACACACCGGAAAAAATGCGCCAGACCGTTATGATTGGAGACCGGAACCATGATATTCTGGGAGCAAAGGAGTGTCATCTTGATTCGATTGGATGCCGCTGGGGTTATGCCAAGGAAGGAGAATTGGAAGAGGCTGGTGCTACTTATATTTTTGACAGCATACCGGAACTGACCCGGTTTTTGGTTCGTTCCAATGAATAACTTCAATTACCCACCATTATCTTAATCAAACTTCTGAAATCTATCTGTAAAATAGTTAATGACAATTTTGTCGGAATTTGGTAAACTATTTTTAGTAATTTCTTTCATAAGGGGCATCTACCATTCATGACCGTTCTGGTCTATATAAAACAAGGGAGAGTACATATTTATGGAGACAATACGTTTAAACCCAGACAAATGTGTTGGATGTAATGCCTGTGTCCGTGCCTGTCCGGTAATTG
>JAQXNR010000090.1 GCA_029098105.1 Lachnospiraceae bacterium | reverse complement strand
GCTGCTGAAAGCCCGGCAGGTTCGGCTTCATATGGTATGCTGTAATCCTGTCCCTGCTCCAACTGCGTATATATGGTAGAAAAATAAAAATCTTTCGTCTGGTTTATTTTTTTCTGTTCCACGGTAATGACTTTCACCTGGGCTTTATATGTGTGGTCATGGTAATCTGCTGTAATGGTGGCAGTACCCGCTCCTACTGCAGTAATTTTCCCATTTTTATTTACCTTTGCCACCGATGGTTTAGAGGAGGTCCATTTCACCTTGGAAACTGCTTTAGACAGTTCAATGGAATGACTGCCTCCCACTACCATTCCCAGTTTGTTCTCGGTCAAAGAAACCTGTTCCACCACAATCGTATATATGTATTTCTCCCAGTTTCGACGCAGAACCACTTTAGTCTTTCCTTCTTTTCTAGCCTTTACAACTCCTTTTTTGTTCACCGTTGCCACCTTTTTGTTGGAAACGGTAATCCGAAGTTTTTTCCATTTTGCCGGAACTTTGGGAGAGGATTTCGTTGTCTTTACCTGTGACGGAAGTTTCAACTGTATGGTATCCCCCGCAGACAAATAACAATTTCCTTTTTGAACAACCTTTACTTTTCTGACTTTTTTTACAGTTTTTTTAGTAGTCTTAGAATCTTCTTTTGTGGAAGTCTTAGACAGCGTTCCATTTTCCACACTGCTGCTGCCACTGGACAACGCCTTTGTACTTTTCGTTTTCACAGTACTGTAATCCCCATATAGCGTATTTCCACAAGAATCCCAGGATATGCTGCGAATCCGAATATAATATTTCATTCCGCGGGACAGTTCCGGAGTAGTATACGAATCACCTTTTGTCTGCCAGGTTACCGTCTCACTATCTGCAAATTTTGAACTGGTGGAATATTGAATTTCATATTGAGAAGCAGTCTCCTTTGGGTTAAATTCTATTTTAATTTTGTTTTTCCCTTTCAGCGAAACATCCACTCCGGTAATCTTTTCCTGATTCACCTTTCTCCATTTAGCATACACATGCAAATTTTTCTCAGTCACACAACTCCAGGAAGTAATCGGTTTTGAAAACTTAGCATCCTCATACCATCCTACAAACTGATAGTTTTTCCGGGTAGGAGAGGAAAAAAACAGTACGCTTCCCCCCGCCTGGAACATCGTCGAATTGGCATCACAATTTTTACCCTGATTCAAATGATAACGGATGGAATACTGCCAGTCGTCTGTATCCACTACCAATATACTCATTCCCCCTGCCTGCCGCTCTGGCGTTTCCCGGTAACGAATTCCAATCTCATAACTGGTATGTTTACTCAGTCCAAAAAACAAATTAGAATCCTGCCATTGAAAATCTGTATCTGTCCCCAACTGACGAATTCCATACTCACACTCTTCGGATACTTCCGTTACCCAGATACTCACTGCAGAACAAAAGAGAATCTGTGGTGTCTCAGCCTGAGCACCGGAATAGGGCAATTTTATCGTGGCATCTCCACTGGCATCTCCACTGGCATCCGCTCCTGCTACCGAAAGGGTCGATATAAAAAATAAAACCATTATGCTGATTAGGACAATATGCCTTTGAATACTACTCATGTTACTTTCTTCTTCCTTCCTATTTTCCAATATTCTGCCAGTATACTTCACAAAAGTGAGAAATAAGTAAAGTCCTCGATGCAATCGAGGACTTACAAAATTCTAATATGCCTTTCCTTTATACGTAAATTTCTGCTTTCATTCCCAGCACATCTTTGTTGGCTTCCAATATAGGATCCACTACTTCTGTTATAAACTCCTCTGTCTGCTCTGGTGCCCGTCCAACAAAATTCTTAGGCTCCAGCAGTGCCTGAATCTGTTCCTTACTCATATGGAACGCCGGGTCAGCCGCAATCCGGTCAACCAAATCATTTTCTTTTCCTTCCTGCTTCACCACTGCTCCTGCTTCCATCGAATACTGACGGATTTTTTCATGTAACTCCTGCCGGTTTCCTCCTGCCTTTACTGCATCCATCATAATATTTTCCGTTGCCATAAAAGGAATTTCCTTCATAAACCGCTGGTAAATTACCTTGTCATACACTACCAGTCCATCTACTACATTCAGGTATAAATCCAAAATTCCATCTATCGCCAGAAACGCCTCTGGAATCGAAATTCGTTTATTGGCAGAATCATCCAGTGTTCGCTCAAACCACTGGGTGGCTGCGGTAATCGCAGGATTCAAAGCATCTACCATAACATAATTGGCAAGAGAAGCAATCCGCTCACTGCGCATCGGATTTCTCTTATATGCCATAGCGGAAGAACCAATCTGATTCTTCTCAAAGGGCTCCTCAATTTCTTTCAAATGCTGCAACAGACGAATATCATTGGAAAATTTATGCGCACTCTGGGCAATTCCACTTAATACATTGAGAACTCTTGTATCCACTTTTCGGGAATAAGTCTGTCCAGACACTGGGTAGCACTCGGAAAATCCCATCTTCTCAGCAATCTTTCCATCAATTTTGCGAATCGTCTCATGGTCCCCGTTAAAGAGTTCCAAAAAACTTGCCTGAGTACCAGTCGTTCCCTTAGAACCAAGAAGTTTCTGCTGTCCAATCATATACTCCAGATCACTGAGGTCCAGCAATAACTCCTGCATCCAGAGAGTTGCACGTTTCCCTACTGTAGTCGGCTGTGCAGGCTGAAAATGAGTGAATGCCAGAGTGGGCAGATCTTTGTACTGCATTGCAAATTTTCGCAGTTCTGCAATCACATTGAGCAATTTTTTATGAACCAGTTTCATCGCTTCCGTCATGACAATGACATCAGTATTGTCTCCCACATAGCAACTGGTCGCTCCCAGGTGAATGATTCCCGCTGCTTTAGGGCACTGCTGTCCATAAGCGTATACATGGCTCATAACATCGTGACGCACCAATTTTTCCCGCTCTTTTGCCACATCATAATTAATATCCTCGACATGCTCTTTCAATTCCGCAATCTGCTCATCAGTAATTCTGGGATTGCCATCTGCATCCTTTAACCCCAGTTCCTGCTCCGTTTCTGCCAAAGCAATCCACAACCGTCTCCATGTCTTAAACTTCATATCTGGTGAAAAAATATACTGCATTTCTCTGCTTGCATATCGTTCACAAAGTGGGCTTGTATACTTGTCGTTACTCATCCTTCTTCCAATCCTTTCTTCTCGTTGCTTGTTATTATTTCTCATACTCGCCGCGGATATCTTCCTTCGGCGGTTCCAGTGGGTAGTCACCAGTGAAACAGCCGGAACAGTAATCCAGTCCCGGTGCCAGTTCCTTTAAACGTTCTACCTTCAAATAACCAAGAGAATCCGCACCAATCATCTCACAAATCTCATCCACTGTGTGATTGTGGGCAATCAACTGATCTTCACTGGGAATATCCGTTCCAAAATAACAGGGGTGTAAAAAGGGCGGTGAACTGATTCGCACATGAACCTCTTTCGCTCCAGCCTCTTTTAACATTCCCACAATCCGGTCACTGGTCGTTCCGCGGACAATGGAATCATCAATCATTACAACCCGCTTTCCTTCTACTGCTTCTTTTAACACATTCAATTTTATTCTCACGCTGGATTCCCGGTTTTTTTGTTTTGGTTTAATAAAAGTACGTCCCACATAACCATTTTTGACAAACGCAGTTCCATAGGGGATTCCCGATTCCAGAGAAAATCCCAATGCTGCCGCATTTCCCGATTCCGGCACCCCTACCACAACATCTGCCTCTACCGGAGAATCCTTTGCCAGACAGCGCCCTGCAGTAATTCGTGAATTATACACACCCACACCATCAATATGGCTGTCCGGGCGGGCAAAATAAATATATTCAAAAATACAACGTCCCTGTACTTCTCTGCACATGGAAGTATCTGATTCAATTCCTTTTTTTGTAATTGCCACAATCTCTCCCGGCATCACATCCCGTACAAATTCCGCTCCAATCGTATCCAGGGCACAGGACTCCGACGCCAGAATATAGGCGTTGTCCCGCTTTCCAATACAGAGCGGTTTGAATCCCCAGGGATCCCGGGCACCAATCAGTTTACGGGGACTCATCACAATCAGAGAGTAGGCCCCTTTAATCTTTTTCATCGCCTTTGCCACAGCCTCTTCTACATTCGCACTGCGGGTCCGCTCCCTTGCAATATGGTAGGCAATTACCTCAGAATCAATCGTAGTCTGAAAAATTGCACCTGTATAAGTCAATTCTTCCCGCAACTCATTGGCATTAATCAGATTCCCATTATGCGCTAGTCCCAATGTTCCCTTTACATAGTTCAACACCAACGGCTGGGCATTTTCAATTGTACTGGCTCCTGCTGTGGAATACCGTACATGTCCCACGCCGATATTTCCTTTTAACTCTCCAAGATTTTTCGGAGTATACACTTCATTTACCAGTCCCATTCCCTTCAATGTGGAAACGACACCCTTCGGTCCCTCTGTGTCAGAGACCGCAATACCGCAACTCTCCTGTCCCCTGTGCTGTAGCGCAAACAATCCATAGTAAATCGTAGCCGCCACATCATTGCCATCCAAATCATAAATGCCAAAAACTCCACATTCTTCATGAATATGGTCCGATTGGGAAGTCTTTTGTTCCAGATTCTTGCCCGCCGGGCATCCACCACCCTGGCACTGTGTCAGTCCGTAAATCATTTTGTCCATAAGAATCTCCTTAATTTAACTTTGTATTTCAACATTATTCTGTAGCAAACACCTTTTAAACCCATATTATTCTACCACCTTAAGCCGGAATTTTAAAGTGGCAACCATATTTTCTTCATTTTTTATAAATATTTTGTAAATTCTCTGAAAAAAATAGTCGAATTGACAAAGTTTCTTCTATTCCCCTCCATTCTGCAATTCTCCAATATTGTGGTAATTCTCATAAGAAGATTGACTCGCCTTCACCACCACATCAGAGGTAAGGGGAAGAATTCCTTTTTTAATCTTACACTTAATAATTCTGCTCACCGCTTTGTCAATCCGGGCTTTGGAAATGGTTCCCTCTTTCACCCCATCCAGAATGCCATTGTAGGCTTCCTCCAAATCCTCCGGCATTAGAATCATGTCCACTCCGGCGGACACGCAATTGACTGCTGCCTCAGCAGAAGTATAACGGCTCGTAATGGAATGCATATTCATGGCATCCGTAATCACAATTCCAGAGAACCCCAGTTCCTCCCGCAAAATATCTCTTACCACCAGAGAGGACATACACGCCGGCATACTGTCCCCGGTCAGAGATTGCAGAGATGCCTGGGAAAGCATAACAAAAGAAGCACCTCCTTCAATTCCACTCTGAAAAGGCAAGAAATCAGTGCTGCGAAGTTCAGAAATCGTTTTTGAAATATTCGCCGCACTGACATGGGTATCAGAGGATGCCGCTCCCTGCCCCGGAAAATGTTTCAGCGTAG
Organism: Lachnospiraceae bacterium; assembly: GCA_029098105.1. Taxonomy (GTDB): domain Bacteria; phylum Bacillota; class Clostridia; order Lachnospirales; family Lachnospiraceae; genus NC2004. The sequence goes on along the minus strand of JAQXNR010000090.1, from coordinate 2,291 downwards.
CACATACCTGCTGTCCTTCCAGACCTTTCACAGTCTGTTTCACCATAGTTGCCACAGACCGGGCATCATAACCAAAAGAGCGGTTCCCCAGTTCCGTTTTTGCAGAGCATTCCTCATCCCCTTCTACCAACACATCCGCCACGGGAGCAAAATCTACAGAAAATCCCAGTTCACGAATCTCCCTTCCAATCGTATCCCCAACTTCAAATGCTTTTTGTGTATCTTCCGTTTTCCCGATTTCCAACATGGAAGGGAACTGGGTTGTTTTCATTTTAGAATTACTGGCTATACGGGAAACACTCCCACCCTCCTCATCCACACAGACAAAGAGTTCTATTCTGCTCTCCTGCTGTAAATTTGTCAGCAGCCGCTGAACCTGTTTTCTGGATTTTATATCGTTGGAAAACAGTACCACGCCCCCCACCGGGTACAGTTTCAGATTTCGTTTCATTTTGCTGGTCAACTGTTTGCTCTGAACACTTTTCCGGGAAGGCTCCAGTGCCGTTAAATCTACCACAAACATCTGCCCCACTTTGTCGTTCAGAGACATGCTATTCACTACATTTTCTACAATCTTGTCAATCGTAGCCTCAGAAAGGGTAGACACGTCTGTATCCGCATAAATATAGGAAATACCCGTATCGGACAAATGTCCGCATCCCGTCACCCCGAAAATCAGCCCAACAAGCAGAATCCATGCTGCAATTCTTCGACATCCTTTTTGGATGTTGCTGCCAGTAATGCTATTCACAAACTTTTTATCATTCCTTTTCATATAAAACATACCTTTCGCATCTGTCTTAACTCTACTCTCCATTATCTGTGATTTACCAAAATAAGTCAACCAATTCCCTTTTATTATTTCTCTCCTTCCCTCAGCCTATTTTTCTCACAAAATTATCATTTATAAATATGAAGATTTTGTGTCTTTTTAGTAGAAATTTTTACCTGTTTTTGTTATAATTGCAAATAGGATTGCACATGCAATAGAATAATTAGTAAAGGAGGATATAGTTATGCCTAATCCACTGGACAAAAGACGGGCAAAACGGCTTCCCATCAAGTTGGACTTAACCATTTCTGATTTGTTTTGTCAGGACAATGTAAAAGCCAACATTGAAGAAGCAGACATCGAAGTATTTGACATTTCCACCCGCGGCATTGGCTTTTACAGTAAGAGCGTACTTCCATTGAACTTTTACTTTAACGCCAAGATTGTTCTAGGTGACCCGGACAACCTGGTATACACGGTTGTCAAGATTGTTCGCGTTCAGAAGACGGATACTGCTTTCATTTACGGCTGCGAATTTGTCGGTCTGCCAGACATCCTGCATCCGGCTTTTGAGAAATACGAACAGAGCATTCAATAATTTTTTATTACTTAACTACACTATTATTATTTAGAAGGAGGATTTTTATGAAAAACCATTTTTCTAAGCGACTTCTGGCCTTTTTCATAGCAATTTGCTTTATATTCGGCCAGTCCAACCTTCCCGCCGGTTTATTTCACTTGAACCTGGACGGGATTTTAGAGACGAAGGCAGCGGAGACTTTTAACGAAAAATTAACAGTTTATAATATTATAGGCGGTGAAACTGCGTTTGATGTTACCTTTACATTCACTATTAACGGCGCAAACACCGTTGCTCTCACTGCTGTTGTTTCCAGTGAAATGACCAATGTTGGTTCTTACCGGCTTGACATACCGCAAACAGTCACTCACGGCGGCACTACATACACCATTACTGCCATCGGACACGAGAACTATACTGGCTCTGGTGATGTTCTTTCCGGTCTTACAAAATTAGAAGAGGTTTCCATTCCCAGTACGGTAACAACCATTTACCCTCAATCATTTGCAAATGATAGCGCTCTGAAAAAGGTAACTTTTATCGAAAGTGCGGAGAACGATACATCCCAGCTTACCACTATCGGTTATGGTGCCTTTCAAGGTTGCTTTGCAGTAGCTCCCACTGGTACATCTAGCAATGTAGAACTGCTTCTTCCGGCACGTCTTACTTCCATTGGTGCTTCGGCATTTCAGGACTGTTCCTATTTAGCAAAAGTGACCGTTAATACAAATAACAATTCGCCAAGTACCTTTACTGTGGGCGAATCTGCTTTCAAGAACGATACAAACCTTGCCACAGTTGAACTTCCAAACTATACTACTACCATCGGCAAAGAATGTTTTAAGACCTGCCGTAATTTACTCAATTGTAACCTTCCTTCTCAATTAACTGCAATTGAAGATTCTACTTTTGAAGGTTGTACAAATCTCTGGAAAGAAC
>JAQXNR010000089.1 GCA_029098105.1 Lachnospiraceae bacterium | reverse complement strand
AGTTGGCTGGATAGAAACCTTTCAGGAATGGGTAGCAGGTCTTGTGGAAAATGCAAATCCGTTCCTACAGTCACTGCTTGTAGATGGAATCATTGGCGGTGTAGGTGCCGTAGTAGGTTTCCTGCCACTTGTTATGGTGATGTATTTCCTGATTGCCCTTTTGGAAGATTGTGGATATATGGCAAGAGCAACAGTAGTTTTGGATCCGATATTTAAGAGAGTAGGTTTATCCGGAAAATCTGTGATTCCTATGGTAATCGGCACAGGGTGTGCTATTCCGGGTATCATGGCATGCCGTACCATTCGTAATGAGCGAGAAAGAAGAGCAACAGCCATGCTGACACCGTTTATGCCTTGTGGAGCAAAACTGCCGGTTATTGCATTATTTGTTGGTGCGTTTTTCCCTGATACACCTTGGATAGGAACGTTAATGTACTTTGTTGGAATTATTCTGATTCTTCTTGGTGCATTATTGGTAAAATCTATTACTGGTTTTAAATATAGAAAATCTTTCTTTATTATTGAACTGCCTGAATACAAACTTCCGAGTTTGAAACGGGCAACAGTTTCCATGCTGGGACGAGGAAAGGCATATATCGTAAAAGCGGGAACTATCATTCTTGTATGTAATACGATCGTGCAGATTATGCAGTCCTTCAACTGGCATCTGCAGGTGGTCGAAGAAGGACTGGAAAGCGCCTCAATTCTTGCATCAATTGCTTCTCCGATTGCGGTAATTTTGGTGCCAATTGTCGGTGTTACAGCATGGCAGCTTGCGGCAGCCTCTGTAACTGGCTTTATCGCAAAGGAAAATGTAGTAGGAACACTTGCTGTCTGCTATGGACTAAGTGCTTTTATTGACACGGAAGAACTAGCATTGGTTGGTGATGGTAATGTGGTTGCCCAGGCAATGGCGCTTACAAAAGTGGCAGCACTTGCCTATCTGATGTTTAATTTGTTTACACCACCTTGTTTCGCAGCACTTGGCGCTATGAATTCAGAAATGCAGAGCAAAAAGTGGTTATGGGGCGGTATTGCGCTTCAGCTTGGAACCGGTTACACAGTAGCATTTTTGGTATATCAGATTGGTACACTGGTTACAACAGGTGTGCTTGGAAATGGATTTGTTCCGGGGCTTATTGCAGTTCTTGCCATGGCAACTGTTGTTGTGGGATTGATTTATCGAACAAACAAACAGTTTAGTGCAGAGTATGCATTAAAGAAGACGGCGTAAGTATGATTGCTCTATAAACGCAGTCAGAAAGGAGTGGCAATGGAGGATCTGATAGTTATAGGAATCCTGTTTGTTATAGTGGGGGCAGCGGTTCTTTATATATGGAAAGAAAAGAAGAAAGGCACTAGATGCATTGGTTGTCCATCTGCCGGATGTTGTTCCGGTAAAGGATATGGAAATAGAAAAGCAAGTTGTAAATGTCATACGGATAGTCATTAAGTATATGCCTGCACTTCTTCTTTGGTGCAGGCATTATCTATAGCAAGTAACCAAAACAATCCATTGGCTATGTTGGCTCACAGAAAGTTGCGAGTGTTGTTGTAGAACCTTGTATTGAAACCTAGGGAAAAAGGTGAAATGTTCAATCTTGACGCAGAATATCCAATATGTTACCTTTGTATAAACTTTATGCAGAGGAGAATGTTATGAATCCAATAGAGAAAAAAACAGGATTAGCACTGATTGCGTTTTTGATATTGTTGACAGGGTTATGCGGTTGCCAGAGCAAAGGTGAAGAATCGCAGGAGGATACAGCGAGCACAGGAATCACCATATCGGAGCAGGATATTGAGGCTGGATTTATTGAAAAAAAAGAATACAAAGAATTTATAGAAACGGCAGAGTCCTATTTGGATAGGTGTGAATTTCAGGGATCGGTACTTGTGGCAAAAGGAGATGAAATCATATGGGCACAGGGATATGGCAGTTCGGATTCTAAGGATGAAGATGCCCCTTCCAATACTATGAATACGGTATATGAAGCTGGTTCTATTACCAAGCAGATGACAGCGGCAGCAATTCTTCAGTTGCAGGAACAAGGAAAACTGTCGGTATCGGATTGTATAAGTAAGTATTTTCCCAAATATAAATATGGTGACCAGATTACGCTTAAGATGCTTCTCACTATGCATTCTGGTTTGTCTGATTATATTAATGACCCGGAAGGATTTTTTGGAGAAGAATTAGGACAGGAACTGATTCAAAAGGAGTATGATGGGGAATCTGTTGATAGAGACTTGCCATTGCAGTATTTCTATGATGTGCCGCTTTTGTCTGAGCCGGGCAGCCGGATGTTTTATTGCAATACAAACTACTACCTTCTTGCATTGATTGTAGAGCAGGTATCTGGTATTTCTTATGATGATTATATGCAGCAGAATATTTTTGATAGGTGTGGTATGAATCATGCCAATCGGGAGTTTCAAAAGACGGATGCGAAGGGCTATGACAAGCAGGGGAGATATTTTAGTATCCCGGCGGGGCTGGCTTTTGGTTGTGGAGATGTCAATGACAGTGTCATTGACATATTTAAATGGGATAGAGCACTTCAGAATGGAACTGTTATTTCTGAGGCATCCTTTCAGGAAATGACCGCTTCTAAAACTTATGGTTATGGTGTTTATGCGGATAGTACATCGATTCTTCATGGAGGAAGTACAGATGTGTTTAATGCCTATAACATTATGTACCGAAAGGATGATGTGACTATTGTGGTTATGATTAACAAGCCGATAGAGGAGAGCAGTTCCACTGCTGTAGCGGGAAACATACGAAAAATATATTTAGATGTGATGCAAAATTACTGATTTCGATAAAAGGTATTGGATTGAAAAAAACAACAAGCGAAAAAAGCCTCCCACATTGTGGGGGGCTTTCCTGTGTAAGAGGAAGATTAATAATAAAATATCAAATGTTCCAATTAATATCGCAACGGATCCGTTTGATATCCTCTTACTTCAACATTATATACTAGAAAATGAGAAAAAAGAATTTTGTTATTTCAACCATAAAAAAAAGAATTTAAAGTAAAAAAATATGGACAATTCCTTCAAAAAATAGTACATTAGATTATATCATAGTTACCAAGTATGAATTCAATGAATTAATGGGGACAAAATATGGATGGATTTCAGATTATTAAGGAGTTGGAAGAAGAAAAAAGAATAGACCAGTCACGGCTGGATGTGCTATTGCAGACAGGAAACCGGGAAGTGGTGGAGTATTTATACCAGCGTGCCCGGGCTGTGAGGGAAAAATGGTACGGCAGAGATGTCTATGCCCGGGGACTTATTGAATTTACAAATCATTGCAGGAATAACTGTTTTTATTGTGGAATCCGCCGGGACAATACTGTGGTGGAGCGTTACCGGCTGAGTGGACAGCAGATATTGGAGTGCTGTGAGAGGGGATACGCGCTGGGGTACCGGACCTTTGTGCTACAGGGAGGAGAGGATGTTTTTTACACCCGGGAAAAATTGGCGGATATCATTTCCTCAATTCATACCCGTTACCCGGATTGCGCCATTACTTTGTCCTTTGGAGAATGGAAGAGGGAAGATTACCAATGCTGGTTTGATGCCGGGGCAAGACGGTATTTATTACGCCATGAAACGGCATCCCGGGAACATTACAGCCAACTGCATCCTCAGGAAATGTCATTGCGACATCGAATGGAATGTTTACAGCAGTTGAAAGAGATTGGGTACCAGGTTGGAGCGGGCTTTATGGTTGGCTCTCCGGGACAGACAAGGGAATATTTATTGAAAGATTTGCTATTCTTGAGGGAATTTTCTCCCCACATGGTGGGAATTGGACCTTTTTTGTCCCAGAAGGACACTCCTTTTGCTCAGGAGAAGAATGGAACGCTGGAAGTGACGCTGCGTCTTCTGGCAATTTTGCGTCTGCTGCTTCCGAAAACACTGCTTCCTGCAACGACTGCTCTGGGAACGGTAGCGCCAGATGGTCGGGAACTGGGACTACAGGCAGGGGCTAACGTAGTGATGCCGAACTTGTCCCCGGTTGCTGTTCGCAGTAAGTATACTCTTTATGACAATAAAATCTGTACCGGGGAGGAAGCGGCCGAGTGCAGGAAATGTCTGGAACAGCGGGTGGAATTGGCAGGTTATCGGATTGTAACTCATCGCGGAGACAGTCTGGTAGAGATAGAATGATTGGAGGATGAAAAGATGAAGATTTCGACAAAAGGAAGATATGCATTACGATTGATGCTGGATTTAGCGATGAACGATGCTGGGGAACCGATTCGGATTAAGGAGATTGCTGCTCGGCAGGGGATTTCGGACAAGTACCTGGAACAGATTATTTCTATACTGAATAAGGCGGGCTATGTCAGGAGTGTGAGGGGTCCCCAGGGTGGTTACCGTCTGGCGAGAAAGCCGAAAGAATATACGGTAGGTATGATTTTGCGGCTTACAGAGGGAAGTCTGGCACCAGTGAGTTGTCTGGAATTTGAGGAAAATGACTGCCCGCGAAAGGAAGCCTGTGCCACATTGCGGCTGTGGAAAAAGATTGATGATGCGGTAAACGGTGTAGTTGACAATGTAACTCTGGAAGACTTGATGGAATGGCAGGAGGGCAAAGCAGACGACTATGTTATTTAAGAAGAAACTGCTGACCAATTCATGGGTGGTAGGTATTCTGGCATTGGTTTGTTGTCTGCTGTGGGGCAGTGCATTTCCCTGCGTGAAACTGGGGTACCGCATGTTTCATGTGGAAGCGGTAGACTGGGCAGGGCAGATTCTATTTGCGGGTGTCCGTTTTGCCTTTGCCGGAGTATTGGTAATACTGATTGGAAGTGTTGCCAGCAAAACCATTCTGTTTCCGAGGCGTGGAATACAATTCCGTCATATTATGAAACTCAGTCTGTTTCAGACGATTTTGCAATATTTTTTCTTTTATATTGGATTGGCACGTACTTCTGGTGTAAAGGCATCCATTATTGAGGGAACGAATGTGTTTGTGGCGATTCTTGTGGCTGCTCTCTGTTTTCGCATGGAAAAGGTGACTAGGCAAAAATTGTGGGGATGTTTCTTGGGATTTGCAGGAGTGGTTCTTGTAAATGCCAGCGGAACCGGAATGGATTGGAATATGCACTGGATGGGAGAGGGATTTATTTTTCTCTCTACGTTTGCTTATGCGGTCTCATCTGTACTGCTCAAACGGTTTTCAAAGGAAGACTCGCCTCTTTTGCTGAGTGGGTACCAGTTTCTTGTGGGAGGTTTGGTGATGGCAGCAGTGGGCAGCCTTATGGGAGGAAAATTGTCCTTTGCAGGAGCAGGAATCCCGGAATGGTGGATGCTTCTTTATTTAGCATTGATTTCCGCTGTGGCATATTCCCTGTGGGGAATTCTGTTAAAATATAATGACGTGTCCCGGGTTGCCGTGTATGGTTTTATGAATCCGGTGTTTGGGGTGCTGTTGTCCGCCTGGTTGTTAGAGGAGAGAGAATTGTTGGGGGTACATAGCCTGATTGCGCTGGCATTGGTATGCATGGGAATTTTTTTTGTGAACCGGAAAGAATTAACGGGAAGTATAGAGGAGGAAGGCAGATGACTACAGTATATTTTGTAAGGCATGCCCAGACGGATTACAGCAATCCGGTGGACAAAGAACGCGTATTGACAAAAGAAGGATTAAAGGACCGTTACAAAGTGATTGATTTTTTTGAGAGGGAGGGGAACCGCGACCGGATTTCCGCAGTTTATGCCAGTGATTACAGACGGGCAGTGGATACGGTAAAGCCTCTGGCAGATACCCTGGGGTTGCCGGTAATAGAAATGACGGATTTTAGGGAACGGAAAGTGGATGAGACAGATGAGGATTATTTTGCTGTCTGTAAACGGATGTGGGAGAATCTGGATTATAAATTGGAAGGCGGGGAATGCATTCATGAAGTCCAAAAACGCAATCTACGGGGACTGCATCAGTTATTGCAGCAGCATCCGGGGGAGATTGTGGTGGTGGGAAGCCACGGGATGGCATTGAGTTCCCTCATCAATTTTTATAATCCTGCTTTTGTCTACGATGATTTTGTACGAATTATTGACATCAAACCATGGATTGTAGAGTTTCAATTTGAAGGGGAACAACTGCTTTCCTACCGGGAAAGGGAGTTATTATCCTAATTTAGAAAAAGCATTCTTGACGGTTCTTTCATTATGTTTTATAATGAAAAAGTATGTTTATACTTATAGTATAAGAAGAAAGCAGGGCATTATTGTGATAAAAAGTATGACCGGATTTGGCAGATGCGAAAAGTCGGATGAGACACGAAAGATTATTGTGGAAATGAAAGCAGTGAATCACCGCTACAGCGATATTAATTTCAAAATGCCTAAGAAACTGGCACCCTTTGAGATTAAGATGCGCAATCTGTTAAAAGAATATATTCAACGTGGTAAGGTTGATTTATTTTTTACTTATGAGGATTCCTCAGAAGGCAATACAACGGTTTCCTACAACGAGAGTATTGCGAAGGAATATTTAACTTATATGCAGCAGATGAGCGAGGAACTTGGGTTGGTCAATGATATTAAGGTCAGCCATCTGGCACGGTTCCCGGAGGTGTTTACTCTGGAGGAACAGGCCGTGGATGAGGATGAACTCTGGCAATTTGTAGAGCCTGCGCTGCGAGGCGCCTGTGAAGATTTCTTACAAGCACGTCAGGCAGAAGGAACCCGGTTATATGAAGATTTGATGCAGAAATTGGATCACATGCTGATTTGTGTAGAAGCGATTGAAGAGCGCTCTCCTCAGATTATGGCGGAATACCGAAGCAAACTTACGGACAAGGTGAAGGAACTGCTGGAAAACAGTACGATTGACGAGAACCGGATTGCTGCCGAGGTTACTATATTTGCCGACAAAATATGTGTGGATGAAGAGACGGTGCGTCTTCGCAGTCACATTACAGGAGCGCGGGATATTCTTCGGGAAGGCTTTGAGAGCGGAACCAGCAATGACAGCATAGGAAGAAAGTTAGATTTTCTGGCGCAGGAGATGAACCGGGAGGCGAATACCATTTTGAGTAAGGCAAATGATATTACGATTTCCAACTACGGCATTGATCTGAAGACAGAAATTGAGCGGGTTCGGGAGCAGATTCAGAATATAGAATAGACGGCTAAAGGATGATGACCATGGAGAAGAAAGGATTACTGATTGTTATTTCAGGATTCTCTGGTGCAGGAAAGGGCACCATTGTAAAAAAATTGGTAGAACGGTATGGATACAGTCTGTCTGTGTCTTGTACTACCAGAGCGCCCCGGCCGGGAGAGGTAGATGGAAGAGAATACCATTTCAAGACGGTTGAGGAATTTGAGAATCTCATTGACTATAATGGATTTATAGAGTATGCCCAATATGTGGAGCACTATTATGGAACACCCCGCGCCTTTGTGGAACAGGAGATGGCAAAGGGGCATAATGTGATTCTTGAAATTGAGGTACAGGGTGCGATGAATATTAAGAACCAGTACCCGGAGGCTCCTTTGTTGTTTGTGTCTGCTCCTTCTGCAGAGGTATTGCAGGAGCGATTGCGGGGCAGAGGCAGTGAAGATGAGGCGACAGTGAAAAAGCGGATGCAGCGTGCGATTGTGGAAAGCGAGAGCATGGACGTATACGATTATATTGTAATCAATGATGATTTGGAGGAATGTGTGGAACAGGTTCACAGCATCATTGAAGCAGAGGCTAGTAAGACTTGCCATTGTGCAGGCTTTATAGAGGAAATAAAAAAAGAATTAAAGGAGATTGGAAAGGAGTAAAAACTATGATACATCCATCTTATACAGATTTAATGAATGTGGTAAATCATGATGTGGAGCCGGGGGAGCAGCCAGTGGTGCAGAGCCGCTATTCCATTGTAATTGCCACCTCCAAGAGAGCGCGTCAGATTATTGATGGAGAGACCCCTCTGGTAGAGGGTGAAGAAGGAAAAAAGCCGCTTTCCATTGCGATTGATGAGTTATATGAAAGCAAGGTAAAGATTGTCGGTGATGAGGAAGAATAGTAGGACACAAGGGCTTTTGTAAGGAGATTACAAAAGCCTTTCTTAATATCGCACAGGGAAAGGAGCAGCGGTCAATGAAATATGCAGAAATCATTGTAGACATTTCTACCCAGGCGTTAGACCGCATTTTTACCTATGGGATTCCAGAAGAGTTAGAGCAGGAGGTAACGGTGGGATGCCAGGTAGGGATTCCCTTTGGCTCCGGCAACCGGGAGCGCAAAGGCTACGTTATGCGGATTAAGGATACCCCGGATTATGAGGAGAGTAAAATCAAATCCATTCTCAGAGTAAACTGTGATTCCTCTCTGGCAGAGGGACAACTGCTCATGCTGGCGTACTGGATGAAAGAGCAGTATGGTTCTACACTGGTACAGGCACTTATGACAGTTCTTCCGGTAAAAGCGAAAGTACAGGAAAAGGAAGTGCGGTATGTACAGTTAGCGGTTTCTCCACAGGAGGGGAGACAACTGCTGGAAGGCTATGAAAAGAAGCAGCATAAGGGAAAAGTGCGGTTACTCCAGGCACTGCTGGAGGAAAGCACGATTGCCCGCAATGTGTTGACAGGAGTGCTTCACATTGCTCCATCTACAATTCAGGCATTGCTGCGGGATGGAGTAATTGAGGAATCCACCCGGCG
>JAQXNR010000088.1 GCA_029098105.1 Lachnospiraceae bacterium | reverse complement strand
GAAATGGTATGTTTTTAATATCATAAACACAATTTATATAACATTCGCTTCGTTGTCCTCCCTTCGGTCGGTACAAAGGCGCTCATTTATATATAAATTGTGTTTATTTAATTGAAGCATATGAGTTTCGCAATTGTCTATCTAAATTCTTGTCTTAGTTCGGTCCGACCTAAGGAATCCTCCCAACTTCGTTGGGCCCCTCCTTCAATCTAAGTTCTAGTTTTGCTTAAATCCGACCTAAGGAATCCTCCCAGCTCCGCTGGGCCCCTCCTTCAATCTAAGTTCTAGTTTTGCTTAAATCCGACCTAAGGAATCCTCCCAACGTCGTTGGGCCCCTCCGTTGGTCAAATTATACCATACTTTTGCCAATTCGAAAAGTAGCCTTCTACAATGACCGCAAAACCATCCCCACTCTTATAAAACTCATTAGGTACTTGCGAAACAGTGTATTTGCACTTTGTCATTTTCAGATAGTTTGTAATAGATATTATATAAATGGAGAGTCCCCCTCCGGTGCACAGCACCTACGGCGGACGGAACATGCGCCTTTGCACTGTTTTTGTGCAGCGAAGCATCGTTATAATATCTATTACAACTATCGGAACAAATGCAAAATCATTTCGCAATTGTCTAATAAAACTCGTAAAATTCTAATTATAATTGTAAAAAATATGTGCTCCTATTTTCTGCCAGTTTCCTTCCCCTGCCTGTTGTGCTACAGAGTCAGCATAGACACAGAAAAACAACTTGTCCCCTACATAATTTTCTCCTGCCAGTGCTGCCTTTGCCGCTTTCTGGCAGGCACGTGTCTGTGCACTCATTTTACTGTAATTTTTCATCATCCGTGCCATAGCACCATTCGTTGTGGGAGTAAACTGTGGAACTCCGCTATTCTGGTAAATTACTCCTTTAATGGAATTGGGAAAGCGGTCACTATCCACCCGATTCAACACTACATTGCCTACTGCTACCTTTCCTTTATAGGGCTGGTTTCCCGCCTCTGCCTGAATGATGCAGGTTAAATATTTCAATTCCTGATTTGTATACATATAGGTGGAATAAACCGTAATATTATTGCCCAGCAACACAGAACTGGTCTGTGCTGTCAGTTTTTTCACCGGTTGGGTTTTCTTTTTTGCCTTTGCCTGAACACTGGTCAAACTGCCTGCTCCTAACAAAAGTACCACTAACAACACCGCCGCAAACCGCAATCCTCTTTTCATCTGCTTCTCCTCATTATTTCTTATAATATTGATGCTACAGTAGCACAATTAATTCTAGTTTACCCGTCCTTTTCACACCTGTCAATAGTCTATTAAACAAAAACAGCGGTCAGACCTTATACGCAATCGTCTAACCGCTGTTTCCAATTAAGCTTTCAACGGGAGTTGAACCCGTGACCTCATCATTACCAATGATGCGCTCTACCACCTGAGCTATGAAAGCACTCAACAGATGGTATTCTACCACATTTTTTTTTGAATAGCAAGACCTAAATGAAAGTTTTTTATTCCTAATTACCCAGAAAAAAAGCAAAAATTATTTGGATTCCAATTCGTCAAAGGCTTTTTCCACTTCTCGGCGCTTTTCCTCGATTTCTCTGGGATTCTGCCGGTCCAGAACCATCTCAAATTCATTCATCCAGTAGGAAATAATCTCCCGTTCTTCCCCAATATGCTCTTCGTAAAGGCGTTCTCCTCTCGCTAATACAAGGCGATTTTCCGCGTTGTCCCGGGGGTGCACTTTCAAATGTTCCAGTTCCTTAAAGCGTGCCTCAATTTCTTCCTGACTCATGGCACCCGGATCTTTCTCAATTACCATTTTTTTAGTAGTATTCGTAGAAGCAACCGTTACCTCCACTTCCAACAGTCCATTGACATCATAAGTATAGCGGATTTGTGCCTCGTCGTCCTTTCCCTCTTTCGGATGTACCGGAACATTCAGTTCTCCCAGCAACACATTGTCTTTTGCCATACGGGATTCCCCCTGCAAAATCTCAATTTTCATAACACGCTGGTCCTCATGGATGGTATATACCGTCTGTACTTTACTAATGGGAATCACGCTATTTCGCTCAATAATCGGCAGAAAATGTCCCGGTTCATAATATCCCTGACCTCTGCGCACAGAGGTACTGGTCCCCAGAGTATACGGGCAGACATCGGTCAAAATCACTTCTTTGATTGCCGCATTTTTCCCCTTTAATGCAGACTGTACTGCGGCTCCCACTGCCACCACTTCATCCGGATTAATGTTAATATAGGGGAGTTTTCCAAAAATCTTCGCCACAAAGGAACGAATCATAGGAAGTTTTGTGCCTCCGCCTACCAATATAATCGCATCAATATCCGCCACTTTGACCGAAGCATCGGAAAGTGCGCGTTGCACCGGCTCCCGCAACCGGGAAAGCAATTCCTTACATTTTGCCTCGTATTCATGCTCGGAAATGTCCGTCTCGTACTGTTCTTCCCCAATCATCATCTCAATTCTCATGCTGCGTCCGCCTGCAATTTTGGCAGTTTCTGCTTTTTTGTACAGCATGGAACGCTCCTGATTCTTCAACTGTTCCTCTTGCAAACCATTTTTCTCCAGAAAAATATTGGAAAGCACCCGGGTAAAATCTTCTCCTCCCAAATAGTTGTCTCCAGCAACCGCCCGCACTTCCATAATGGAATCAAACATTTCCAAAATGGAAACGTCAAAAGTTCCTCCGCCTAAATCAAACACTAAAAATTTGGTTTCCGCATCCTCCTGCTCAATTCCGTAGGCAATCGCTGCCGCCGTCGGCTCGGAAATAATCCGCTCAACCTTGACTCCTGCCAGTTCTCCGACCCGTTTCGTCGCCTTTCTCTGAGCATCACTAAAATATGCAGGAACACTGATGACTGCCTCTGTTACCGGCTCCTTTAAATAAGTCTCAGCATCCTCCTTTAAAGAACGGACAATCATCGCCGAGAGTTCCTCCGGCAAAAAAGCCCGCTCCCCCAGTTGGTATTCCTTTTTTGTTCCAATATGACGTTTAAACACAGAGGCACTGCGCTCCGGGTGAACTACCTGATACTCCTTCGCAATTTTTCCTACGAGAATTTCCCCATTTTCGTCTACGCTGACTACAGAAGGTGTCAAATGCTCTCCCAAAGCATTGGGAATCACCTTTGCCTGTTTTTCCTCATCATCCCAGTAAGCCACCAGACTATTGGTGGTACCTAAATCAATTCCTACTATTGCCATAACTCTTTCTCCTAACACACTTCGCCCTTACCTTGCGGTTTTGGACAATTTATTCCGGATCCGTTGAATTGCATTGTCAATGGATTTCTTTTCTTTTCCCAGTTTTTCACCAATGGTTTCGTAACTATACCCTTCTAAATACAGATTCAGCACCTTTTTCTCCATTGGGCTTAACACTTCATCAATCTTTTTCCAGATTTCACGTACCCCTTCTTCATCCAGCATTTGTTGTTCCGGATTGTCACTTCTTCCTACCAACACCTCTTGCAGGGTAAGCTGCTGCTCTTCCTTTTCCAACGGCGCATAAAAGGAAATATATGTATTCAGCGGAGTATGCTTCTGCCGATTGGAAGCAGTCATCACACTACACAACTGCCGGACAATACAGACATGAGCAAACAGTGCAAATTCGGTATCCCTTGACAAATCATAATTACGGATTGCTTTAAACAACCCAATCATTCCCTCCTGAGTCAAATCCTCCTCATCGGCACCAATCAAATAAAGTTTACGGGTTTCCTTGCGAACCATCCCCCGGTATTTTTTCAGAAGGTAATCCATGGCATCATTGTCACCTTTTCGTATTCTACGAATTACCTCCACATCGCCCATCGCATTGTACTCCATAACTTCCTCCTTGCCACAAGCTTCCCACCCCAAATAACATTGAAAAGGAGAGAAATAAAATTCACCAGATTGCTATTGCAAACGCTGCCTTACAATCTCATACGCCAGAATTCCTGCTGCCACTGATGCATTCAGGGAATCAATCTGTCCCTTCATCGGAATTGAGGCTGTAAAATCACATTTCTCTTTTACCAGACGACTAACCCCGTTTCCCTCATTTCCAATTACCAGTCCAATGGGACCAGTCAGGTTCTGCCGATACATCACCTCTCCATCCATATCCGCACATACAAACCATATTCCCTCCTTTTTCAGGTTCTCAATGGTCTGGGACAGATTGGTCACCTTTGCTACGGGAGTATAATGAATGGCACCCGCAGAAGTTCTGGCAACCGTAGCTGTCAGCCCTACTGCCCGGTGTTTGGGAATAATCACTCCATGGGCTCCTGCCTGATTTGCCGTCCGAATAATCGCACCCAGATTATGGGGGTCCTCAATCTCATCCAGCAGGATGAGGAAAGGGTCTTCTCCGCGCTCCCGGGCAATCGCAAGCATATCTTCCACCTCAGCATAGTGGTAAACCGCCGTTTTGGCAATTACACCCTGATGGTGCCCTGTGGGAGACATCTGGTCCAGACGCTCTTTTGCCACAAAGTCCAACTGGCACTTCTGCTTTTTTGCCTCTCTTACAATACTCTGGACAGGCCCATCATGGCATCCATCCAGTACATAAACCCGCTCCACAGTTTTTCCGGAGCGAAATGCCTCCAAAACTGGATTTCTTCCTTCAATTACTGTATTGTCATTTTCTATTGCTATCTTTTTTGTCTGCTTTGCCATACTGCCTCCTACCTGTCGTCCAGAGCCTCCATACCCTGCTTTAACAATTCCAGTATTCTGTCCATTCTTCCCTGCAGATACAAATACCCAATCAATGCCTCCAGCCCGGTTGCCCGCTGGTATTCCATCACAGAGGCATTCTTGGCCTTATTGTAAGGCTTAGAATTCCGCCCTCTTTTATATATATCCATTTCTTCCGCACTAAAACTGTCCTGAATTTGTTCCACCATTTCCGACTGTGCCACTGCACTGACATATGTGCATACCTTTTTATGGTATTTATGGGCTGCCATATTATGACGGCTCACCACAACCGTACGGAAAATCAAATCAAATACCGTATCTCCTATATATGCCAATGCCAGAGGAGAGTATCCCCGTACATCTACCCGGGGAATTCCAAAGCAGTCCCGGAACTGTTCCTGTACCTGTTCCCAAAACACAGGCTGTTTCTCTGTTGTCCCCTGTCCTTGTTCCTTCTCTACGCCTTGCTCCATTTGACTCCTTCTCTTGTGTCCTTCAGCACAATCCCTTTTTCCAACAATTCATCCCGGATGGCATCAGCTCTTGCAAAATTCTTTTCCTTGCGTGCCTGCTGCCGTTCCTCAATCAACGCCTCAATATCTGCATCCAGCAGTTCTTCCTCCCGCTTCGTCTCAATTCCCAGAATATCACATAACTGCACAATCTCATCCAGCAGTTCCTTTGCATAAGAATAGGAAGATTCTCCGGTAATCGTAATGTTTGCCAGTTTCACCAGTTCAAAAATAGCAGCAATGGCATCTGCTGTATTAAAATCATCATCCATAGCAGCCTCATATTTGGCTACCAGCGCCTTCATCTGCTCCCGGTATCCCTGTTCCTCAGGACGTTCTTCTGTCTGAGGCTTCTGCGCCAACTGCTCCACCAGTTCTTCTGCCCGGTCCACCGCAGTGAGAATCCGGTCTAAGCCATTCTTTGCCGCCTGCACCAGAGTGTCGGAGAAGTTCAAAGGACTTCTGTAATGTACACTCAACATAAAGAAACGCAGCACGGAAAGCGGAAACTTCTCTCCAATCTCCCGCACCGTAAAAAAGTTTCCGGCAGACTTACTCATTTTCTTATTATCAATATTCAAAAAAGCGTTGTGCATCCAGTATTTGGAAAAAGGAGCATCATTTGCCGCCTCACTCTGTGCAATTTCATTTTCGTGATGAGGGAAAATCAAATCTTCGCCCCCGGCATGGATATCCAACGTATCACCCACATATTTTTTACTCATAACGGAGCACTCAATATGCCAGCCTGGACGTCCATCGGACCAAGGAGAAGGCCAGAACGGCTCGCCTTCTTTTTTCGGCTTCCACAGCACAAAATCCATCGGATCCTCCTTCTCCGATTCTCCTGCCACCAGAATATCTCTATGTCCAGACTGCATCTCATCCAGATTCTTTTTGGAGAGTTTACCATACCCTGGGAAACTTCTGACACGGTAATATACCGTTCCATTCACCTCATAGGCATGACCTTTCTCTATCAGGTCAGAAATCATCTGAATCATCTCCGGAATTTCCTCCGTTGCCTTCGGATGATGGGTTGCCTCCCGGACATTCAATGCCTCCATATCCTTTTGGCATTCTGCGATATAGCGCTCAGAAATCACAGAGGGCTCTACCCCTTCTTCATTTGCCTTTTTTATAATTTTGTCATCCACATCCGTAAAATTCGACACATAGTTCACTTCGTATCCTTTATATTCCAAATACCGTCTCACGGTATCAAACACAATCATCGGTCTGGCGTTTCCAATATGAATGTAATTGTACACAGTAGGTCCACAAACATACATTCCAACCTTTCCCTCATGAATGGGAACGAATTCCTGTTTTGATTTTGTTAAACTGTTATAAATCTTCATCACCCAAACTCCTTTCTTACAGTATCATCTCTACTTTATGAGAAATCTGCTCATTTGTCAATATATGCACCAAAAAGAATAACCTTCCCTGTTATACCCAATCTGTAAACAAAAGTCTTTGCTCTCCACTTTTGACAGCATCCAGTACCGTTTCTTCTCCGCTGAGGGTTCTGCCCATCAAAGCCGGCAAATACCCGCTATCCCAGAAAGGCTGTCCCTCCAGCATTTTGACAGGCTTTCTTCCCAACCAGGAAAGTAGCAATGAATACAACTGTTCTCTGTTCAAATCACTTAAGTATTCCTGCACAATAACCTTTCCCTGTTCACAAGAATAGAACAAAATCCCTTTTACCTTCTCCTGTTCCACCGCCAATGCCACACCGCCGCTCTGACATCCATATTCCCGGCACATTCTCTCCAAGTAAGCCTGATCATGCTCTACAAAAATGTCATAGTTCCGGCAAAGGTAGTTTTGGGCAAATATCTGGGCTGGCTTCATCCATTCTTTTGTAAGAGGGGTAAGACGAATCTTTCCTATTTTCTCCTCCCTCTGTGACCCTTGCATCGGTGCAGTCGCAATGACATCATAGGGCTGACGAAATATTGTAGTAAACCCAAAATCTTTATAATACTCTTCCTGCTCTGCCATCAACACCACAAAAGAGTACCCCTGCTCCCGAAGGTCTTTGAGCACCTGCTGCATACACTGGCGCATCAAGCCCCGCCGCTGCCAGTCCCGTCGGGTGGCAACTCC
>JAQXNR010000087.1 GCA_029098105.1 Lachnospiraceae bacterium | reverse complement strand
TGTGCTACATTAAGCGAGTTCGATGAAGATACCGTGCTGGTTTTATATGGAGACCATTTGCCGGGATTGGGATTTACCGATGAAGATTTGGACAATGGGAATGTATATCAGACGGAGTATGTAATCTGGAGTAACTTCGATATGAAGAAGAAGGATAAGGATTTGAATGCATACCAGTTGACCGCAGAAGTATTCAACCGTCTGAATATTCATACAGGAACGATTATGCGTTACCACCAGCGGTATGCCGGGAAGAAACGTTATTTAAGTAGATTGCGGGCATTGCAGTATGATATGCTTTACGGCGAACAGTATGTATACCGTAAGCAGAACCCATATTTGCAGACGGATATGACGTTTGGTGTGCAGGAGGTAGAAATCAATTCTGTTCTGGCATCGGAAGAGTCGGCAATCCTGTATGGTGCGAATTATACCCGGTGTAGCCATGTGGAAGTCAATGGAGAAGATGTGGAAGTAGAGTTTATAAGCAATAGTGCATTGCGGATTTTGACAAAACTGAAAGATGGAGACCGGATTCAGGTGCTTCAGGAAACAGCAAAGGAAAAAGTTTTGCGTACCAGTTCGATATTTCACTATACGGTTTCTGATTTAGGAAAGAAAGTAACTGAAACAGAGCCAGAGACAACAACAAAGCCGGATGCACAGACAACAACGGAGGAATGATATGGAATCCCAAAAGCAGCATTGGAAAGCAGGAAATATGCTCTACCCAATTCCGGCGGTATTAGTCAGTTGTCAGAGACCCGGGGAGAAACCGAATGCCATTACAGTAGCATGGACAGGTACAGTTTGTACCAATCCGCCAATGGTTTATATTTCTCTTAGACCGGAGCGGTATTCTTATGATATTATACGGGAGACCGGAGAGTTTGTAATTAATCTCACCACAGAGAAAATGGCGAAAGCCGTGGATTATTGCGGTGTCCGTTCTGGCAGGGAAGTAGACAAATTTCGTGAAATGCAGTTTACACCGGAGCCTTCACAGATAGTAAAGGCTCCGGGAATTTTACAATGTCCGGTCAATATTGAATGCCGGGTAGTTTCCGTTCAGGAATTGGGTTCCCACCACATGTTTCTGGCTAAAGTATTGCAGGTCAATGTGGAGGAAGCACTGCTTGAGGAAAATGGACGATTGGATTTACAACGGGCGGGATTGCTCCACTACTCCCATGGTGAATATTTTTCTCAGGGCAGTAAGTTGGGCAGTTTTGGCTATTCTGTGCGCAAACGTCCCAAAGGTTGACTAAAGTTCCAGTTGAATGTCATATTTCTGCAGCCAGTAATTGATTTGAATCAGGTAAGCATATAACTGGGGTTGTGCCATTAGTTGACCGAACCAGGGCTTTCCGTAGTCGGAAGGAGTATTCAATACCTGATTTACATAATCGGCATTTACCAATTGATGAAGGGGCTGAGATGTGTCCTTCATGATGGTTTGCAGCCGGTCTTTTAATAAATGTTCGTATTCCGGATGGTAGGTTTTGGGATAGGGACATTTTTTTCTGTCTACAACTTCAGCGGGAAGAACTTCCCGGGCGGCGTCTTTTAATAGTCCCTTGACTTCTCCTTTTGGACATTTCATATCTCCGGGAACGTTATATATATATTCTACCAGGTGATGGTCGGCAAAAGGAACCCGGACTTCCAGTCCGTTTGCCATAGTCATACGGTCTTTTCGTTCCAAAAGAGTTTGCATAAACCACATAATATTCAAGTATCCCAATTCCCGTTCCCGGGCGCGGCGTCCTGTCTCTCCCGGTAGACGGGGAACTTCCGCCAGGGTTTTGTCATACTGGCACTGGACATAATTGGCGAGCATTTGAGGATGGTCCAGTAAATCCGGTTTTATAATGGATTCCCGGATGTCAAAATTGCGGGACCAGGGAAATGTATGTTTCGTAAAACTTTCCTCTGCTCGAAACCAGGGATAGCCAAAAAATAGTTCGTCGGCGCACTCGCCGCTGAGGCAGACGGTGTGATTTGGTTTAATCAGGCTGGTAAAATAGAGCATGGAGGAATCCACATCTGCCATGCCCGGTAAATCTTTTGCATCCACTGCATCATATAAACACTGGTAGAGGGATTCGTTGTCACATTCCAGATAGCGATGGTTTGTACCCAGGTATTCCACCATTTTTTCCACATAGGGACGGTCCCGGTCCGGCTGGAAAGAGGAGGCTTTAAAATATTTTTGGTTTCCTATGAAGTCGAAGGAATAGGTAGAAAGGGTGCGTCCATGGGAATTCATATAGCGGGCGGCGATGCTGGATACAATGGAGGAGTCCAGACCGCCGGAGAGCAGGGTGCAGATGGGAACATCGGAGATTAACTGACGTTCAATGGCACTGAATAACCGCTCTCGGATTTCTTTTACGGTTTTTTCATAACTGTCACAATGTTCGTATACAGGTAACTGCCAATAAGGAAAGTAGCGCATACCACTGTCATTCACAATGGCGGCATGCCCGGGAAGAATTTCATGTACCCCTTTAAATACACCACATCCCGGTGTTCTGGCAGGACCCAGTCCAAAAATTTCACAGAGTCCATAGGGTCCCAGACGGGGGCGGTTTTTCGGATATGCCCACAGTGCTTTCAACTCGGAGGCGAATACTAATTTACCTTGAAACTCCATATAATATAAAGGTTTTACTCCCATTCGGTCGCGGCAGAGCAAAACCTGGCGAAGATGACCGTCCCAGATGGCAAAACTGTAAATCCCTTCCAGCATGGAAAGCATTTTTTCGCCGAAAGCAATATAGGCGAGGAGGATGGCTTCTGTATCCGACTGGGTGTGGAGATGAAGTCCCTGACTTTTTACTTTGTCCTGAATATCTTTTGTGTTGTATAGTTCTCCGTTGTATACAATGGTATACCGGTAACTGCCGTTTAAAATGGTCATAGGTTGTTTTCCGTGCAGAATGTCAACTACGGCAAGCCGGCGGTGGGCGAAAGCAATATGTTCATCCACCGCATAGCCTTCCTCGTCCGGACCGCGGTGAATTAAAGTATCTCGCATTTGCTTTAAAATTTTGGCGTGATAGTCCGGGTCTTTTGTCAGATTATTTTGAAAATCAATATATCCACAGATGCCACACATAATAAAAACTCCTTTTTTATAGTCGTAGGAATCCCTTTGAAAGATTCCGTCTATTATTATGTGTATGCAGAGCAAATTCGGTTATTCGTCCTTTTTGAATGGGCTTTTCAAAACGGGCTGCAGTTGGTTCCCGTTAAGGGCAGCAAGAATGGTATCGGAGAGCAATTCTACGTGGGCAATCAGAGAGTTTGGTTTTTTTTCATAATCGTCCTGACCATAGGGAACAAAATAAATATTTTTGGAATTCATCAGTAGTCCCAGATGTTTCATATTCAGTCCCAGAGCATCATTGCTGGAAATGGACAGAATCAGGGGACGATTGTTTCGCAAATGGGCTTTTACCGCCATCAGTACCGGAGTATCCGTAATGGCATTGGCGAGTTTGCTCAGGGTATTTCCTGTACAGGGCAGAATTACCATAGCGTCCATTTTCATTTTTGGACCAAAGGGTTCGGCACCGGGAATCGTGTCAATGATTTTTTTTCCAGTGATGTCTTCAATTTTTTTTCGATGTTCTTCTGCGGTTCCAAACCGGGAATCCAGCGTGGCAACGTGGTATGAAAAAACCGGGTATAAGTCGGCTCCCAATTCTTTTAAATGGGTGAGTTCCTCGTAGAGTTTCTGGAACGTGCAAAAGGAACCGGTAATGGCAATTCCGATTTTTTTGCCCGCCAACGGGTTAGAAGGATTGAGGGACATAGAGAGGACTCCTTTCTTTCAAACGATTGAGAATAATATCATAGAGAATCTGGGCAGAGGCTTTCGGGGCAATTTTGCCGGGAATGCCTAAATATAAAAAAGTATTTAATCCATGGCTGTCCGCATATTGGTAGTCCAGTCCACCGGGAGCAGAGGCAATATCCACGATAGTACATTCCGCAGAAACATGGGAAAGCAGGGATTTGTCTAAAACGACATCAGGAATTGTGTTGAAAATATAATTGTACTGTTCTAATGTCCGGGCAAAGTCCGGCTCCTGCAATTCCCTGTATTGGAAGCCGCTGCTTACGGCAAGGGCGCGGGTTTCCTCGCGCCGTCCGGTGACCGTAACATGGGCGTTCATACCTTTGCATTTTTCAGCCAACAGACTGCCGCAAGTGCCATAGCCCAATATGAGTACCTGACTCAAATGAAGGTTACCGGTGCTGTGTTCTACTGCATAACTGATGGCACCTTCCGCCGTGGCTATGGCATTTAGCCGGGCAAAAGAGGCATTTTTTAAGTAGTCATAGGAATTGATGTTTTGGCGGCTGAGTCGCTGCTCTACAAAGGAGGGAATCATTCCGGCAATCAGGTATTGGGCAGGGGTAAGACAGGAGAGCAGTTCCTCCAGCGAAAGTTGGAAATGGGGATAACTGCAAGTTATGTCTGTGCCATTTGTAGTCAGAGGAATCGGACCGAGAATTAAATCACTGTCGGAAACGGCTTCCTGCACTTTATCACAGGGATAGAAATCAATCTGGCGGCATTTGCTGCAAAAGGTATCACAGGCGGTAAGGTTCTGACAGTCCTCCTGGGAGATTCCCAAAATGCGCACCGAATGTCCGGCGCTGATTAGGATTTGTGCCAGATACAGTTGTCGTAAATCACCTCCGACACAGGTTACATGAAACATAAAAAAATCACCTTCCGTTCACAGGGAAACTATAACTTAGTTTATGTTGAAGGAAGATGAAAGTGCCTGTATCTATTTTAAGGAACTAAATAATATGTAAAATCTGCCGACGTTCGTCTGTTGCCAGATTGATGGTAACTCCATCGATTTCAATAATCGGATTGGAAAGGTTATGGGGATTGACGGCCGTGATGATGCCCTGTTCTCCAGTGTTCAGCTCAACGGAATAACCTACATAGGTGTCCAGCATGGAACGAAGAAAGAGAATCGTATAGTCCGTATCGTATTTGTGAAGACCGTCCTTTTCGAAAAGAGCAATAATCTGGAAAGGACAGCAGGACTTGCGGTAGCCACGGCTGGCAATCATGCCGGCATAGACGTCGCAAATGCTGACAACACGGGAAAATTCATTGATGTTGATGCCGGATGTTCCCATCGGGTAACCGGAACCGTCACAGCGTTCGTGGTGCATGAGTGCCACAGAAGAAATGCGAGGGTCCAAAACCAGATTATGAAGTAATAAATACCCCTGTTTTGTATGTTTTTTTATTAAATTAAACTCGTGGGGGGTTAATTTTTCCTGTTTGTGAAGTACCTCTGGATTCACCAGGAGTTTTCCAATGTCATGGAGAAGCGCAGCCTGGGTCAGGGTATATAAATCATCCGAATGCATGTGGTTCAAATCGCCCAACATGCGGGAGAGCAGTGCAACATTAAGAGAGTGCTCATAAATAGGATCGTTATTGGATTTACAGGCGTTTAATGAATCAAATACCTGCTTTTCACTGGAAAAGGATTCATAAAAAACAACAAAACGATCAGTTAGTTCGTTTAATTTCTGGATACTGTGTTTGGACTTGATTTCTGCTAAAGTTTCCTCTAACAAACCACAGAGTTCCTTGTAATCCGCATGAAAGTTCTGCGGGATGTCGTATGTCATAGTAACCGATTGTTCCAGAGTAGCCTGCATATTTATTCCCCCTTGTCAATACTCATAAACAAATTTATAATAACATTTTCTTACATAAATCGCAATAGCAGAAGTCAGTTATAAAAGTCATTTTTTTATAAAATTCTAACAAAACTTACCATTCATAGTTTTTTTTCTCCTGTGAATACTAATTAACAAGACAAGAGATTGTCTTAATCATTGACAAGGCAGCCGATGATTCCTCTGGAATCATCCGTTGCTTTGAAAAGAAAAACGGAGGTAAGGATTATGTCTAAATCATCTAAAGAAGTACCGCAGGCAAGAGAAGCTCTGGATCGTTTCAAGATGGAGGTTGCCAATGAAATTGGTGTACCTTTGAAGCAGGGTTACAATGGTGACTTAACAAGCGCTCAGAATGGTTCTGTTGGTGGAGAAATGGTTCGAAAAATGATTAAGAGACAGGAAGAGGCTATGGCTGGTTCTAAGAACTTCTAGTTACTCATCTGTCGGAGGGACTGCAAGTGCAGTCCCTTTTTTTTTGCTGTTTATGGCATAAAATTTGTGATTAAAAGGTAGACAAAAAAAGCCCATGTGTGGTACAATGTTAAAATGTTTAACGTGGGTTGTTGTGCGCTGTCATCAACTGCCCAATTTATAATAGTATTTTAGGAGGATGCAACAGATGAGTTTAACAGTTGAGAATTTGGAGAAGAATATGGCAAAGCTTACCATCGAGGTTTCCGCTGAGAAACTGGATGAGGCAATCAAATCTGCCTATAATAAACAGAAGAGCAAGATTAGTGTTCCTGGTTTCCGTAAAGGTAAGGTGCCTCAGGCATATTTAGAGAAGATGTATGGTGTAGAGATGTTTTATGAGGATGCCGCGAATATTCTGATTCCAGATGCTTATGCAGATGAGGTGGAGTCCAGTGATTTGGAGATTGTTTCACAGCCTAAGATTGACATCACACAGATTGAGAAGGGCAAACCGTTTATTTTTACTGCTGAGGTTGCATTGAAACCGGAAGTTACTCTGGGTGAATACAAGGGTGTTACGGTGGATAAGATAGAAGTGACGGTAACGGATGAGGACATCGAGGCAGAGATTAAGAAAGATCAGGAGCAGAATGCCAGAACGATTACTGTTGAGGACCGTCCAGTAGAAATGAATGACGAAGTTACGATTGATTTTGATGGATATGTAGATGGTGAGCAGTTCGAAGGTGGATTTGCACAAGATTACCCGTTGACCATCGGTTCTCATTCCTTTATTGATACCTTTGAGGATCAGTTGGTAGGCAAAAACATTGGTGAAGATGTGGAAGTGAATGTAACCTTCCCGGAGGATTACCATGCTAAGGAACTGGCTGGAAAACCGGCACTGTTCAAAGTTAAGGTAAAAGGGATTAAGGCGAAGGAATATCCGGAACTGAATGATGAATTTGCCCAGGATGTTTCAGAATTCGAGACGATTGCAGAGTACAAGGATGATGTAAAGGCAAGATTGACCGCTAAGAAGGAGTCAGAGGCAAAGAATCAGAAAGAAGATGCTGTTGTTGAGAAAGTAATCGAGAATGCAACAATGGAAATTCCGGATGCAATGGTAGACCAGCAGGTGAACCAGATGCTTCAGGAGTATGCACAGCAGTTGAGTTACCAGGGTCTTTCTTTAGAACAGTATATGCAGTTTACTGGTATGACTATCGATGTCATGAAGGAGCAGTTGAAGCCTCAGGCTTTGAAGAGAATCCAGTCCCGTCTCGTATTAGAGGCAGTTGTGCAGGCAGAGGGATTAGGTGCTTCCGATGAGGAATTTGATGCTGAGATTAAGAAAATGGCTGAGACATACCAGATGGAAGAATCTCAGTTAAAGGAAATGATTGGGGACAAGGAGAAGGAATCCATTTCTATGGATATTGCAGTACAGAAAGCAGTAGACATGATTGTAGAAGCAGCAAAAGAGGCGTAACCGCATGTTACGGTAACGGTATTTTGTATAGGCAGCGTATTAAGGAGGCGTTTTTATGTCCAATATAATTACCAATAGTTTGGTACCAACCGTCGTAGAGCAGTCCAGCCACGGAGAGCGGGCTTACGACATTTATTCCCGTTTGTTAAAAGAACGGATTGTTTTTCTGGGAGAGGAAGTAGATCAGGTTTCTGCGAATCTTGTAGTTGCCCAGTTGTTGTTCCTGGAGTCGGAAGACCCTTCTAAGGATATTAATTTGTATATTAACAGTCCTGGAGGCTCTGTGACTGCAGGTATGGCAATTTATGATACGATGCAGTATATTAAGTGTGATGTGTCCACTATATGTATGGGTATGGCAGCAAGTATGGGAGCATTTCTTCTGGCAGGCGGTACAAAGGGAAAGCGCATGGCGCTGCCGAATGCAGAGATTATGATTCATCAGCCGTCTGGTGGTACACAGGGACAGGCGACGGAGATACAGATTGCGGCAGAACATATTCTGAAAACAAAAAAGAAGTTAAATGATATTTTGTCTGCTAATACTGGAAAACCTTATGATGTGATTGCTAAGGATACCGAGAGGGACAACTGGATGACCGCAGAGGAAGCCTTAGAATATGGTTTGATTGACAGTATTGTGGAGCATCGTCCAGAAAAGTAAAGTAAAGTACCGGGCATGGTTTCAATCATGCCCGGCTTTTGCGCATATAGTATGTGACAGGGGATACCTACTTTCTATAAAAAGTAAGAAATAGAGGTGAATTTGATGGCAGGTCGTAGTGATGAGAGAAAACAGTTGAGATGTTCTTTTTGTAATAAAACTCAGGACCAGGTTCGTAAGTTGATTGCAGGACCGAATGTGTATATTTGTGATGAGTGTATTAGTGTTTGTTCTGAGATTATAGATGAAGAATTCGAAGAAATGACAGATGATGATGGCATCAATTTAATGAAGCCGAAGGAGATTAAGGAATTTTTAGACCAGTATGTCATTGGTCAGGATGAGGCGAAGAAAGTGTTGTCTGTCGCGGTGTATAATCATTATAAACGGATTATGACAGAGACGGATTTTGATGTAGAGTTGCAGAAAAGCAATATTCTTCTGCTGGGACCTACCGGTTCCGGTAAAACTTTGCTGGCGCAGACACTGGCAAAACTTTTAAACGTACCGTTTGCCATTGCGGATGCTACGGCATTGACAGAAGCAGGATATGTGGGAGAGGATGTGGAGAACATTCTGCTCAAACTGATTCAGGCAGCAGATTATGATATTGAGCGGGCTGAATATGGTATTATTTATATTGATGAGATTGATAAAATTACGAGAAAGTCTGAGAATACTTCCATTACCCGTGATGTGTCAGGAGAAGGTGTTCAGCAGGCACTTCTTAAGATTCTGGAGGGTACGACAGCTTCCGTACCACCTCAGGGAGGAAGAAAGCACCCGCATCAGGAATTTATTCAGATTGATACCACGAATATTCTGTTTATATGTGGTGGTGCCTTTGATGGACTGGAGAAAATTATTGAGAACCGGATTGGACAGAAGTCAATTGGTTTTAATGCAGATATTATAGAGCGACGTAAGGAAAATGTCAGCGAGTTGCTGCGGCAGGTACTGCCTCAGGATTTTGTAAAGTTCGGTCTGATTCCAGAGTTTATTGGTCGTGTTCCGGTTAATGTTTCTCTGGATTTATTGGATGAGGATGCTTTGGTACGGATTTTGACAGAGCCGAAGAGTGCCATTGTAAAGCAATATAAGAAATTATTTGAGTTAGATGGAGTACGTCTGGAATTTGACGAGGAGGCACTTCGCGCCATTGCTCACAGAGCTATCGAGCGGGAAACCGGAGCCCGGGGGTTGCGGGCAATTATGGAGGATGTGGTAATGGATTTAATGTACGAAATCCCATCGGAGGAGGACATTGAAGCATGCCGGATTACCAAAGAAGTGGTAGAGGATGGAGCAGAACCCCAGTTGATTCGTGGAGATGGTCCAATCAATAAAAAACCTATGGTACGAAAGCATCCAAAGAAAAATAATGGTGGAGAGATTGCATAGTCCATCTGGGATGCCGGGGGGGTTCGTGAGGTAATCATGAACCCCTCTTTCTATCCCGGAAAAGAACAACAGAGAAAGAATGCAGGAAACAGGAGGCATAAGTGTGGATAGAATAATGGAATTTGTTACGGTTCGCGGTTTGGTTCTGATGCCGGGCGGAACAGTAAGTTTTGATCTGGGCAGAGAACAGTCAAAGCAGGCAGTAAAAAGAGCGTTAAAGCAGGACAGTGAGATTTTTATAATCTGTCAGCGCAACATTGAAATTGACCAGCCTCAGCAGGAGGATTTGTATAATGTGGGAATGATTTCCCGAATTGTGCAGGTAGATACGAAGAAAAAGGATATGCTGCGGATAGTCGTACATGGAATGCAGATGGCAGAACTTCAGGAGTTGGTGTATCCCCAGGAGAGCCGATTCCCGATGGCAAAAGTACAGGAGATTCAAGAGGTCAATAATCTGACCAAAGTGGAAGAGGAAACATACCGAAGGAGTCTGTTGGAAAGGGTAGAAGTATTTTTGGAATCCGGCACTGAAAAAGAAGTACGTCTGCTCGTTCACCTGACTGCGATTCAGGATTTGTCAGAGTTGATTTTCGAACTGACCCAGTATTTGAATTTTCGCTTTCAGGATAAGCAGAGTATACTGGAGGCAAAAGATCTTAGAAGTCGTGCAGAACTTCTGGGGAGACTTCTTTCCGATGAGATTGCCATTAGTAAAATGCGATTGGATATTGCTAACAAGATGAAGACCTCCATTGGGGAAAAACAGAAACGCAATATTTACCGGGAGCAGATTCGTGTGTTGAAACAGGAACTGGGAGAAGAAGAAGATCAGGATGAGCAAGCGGACTGCTATGAAAAGCAGATAGAAGAATTAGAAGCAAATGAGGAAGTCAAGGAAAAAATACGAAAAGCAGTACAGCGTTTTCGCAGTATGACTTCTTATATGTCGGAATCCAGTGTGTTGCAGGATTATATTGACACGATGCTGGCTATGCCCTGGGATCATGTGAGTGAGGAAAATACTGACCTTGCAAAGGCGGAGCGCATATTGGAGAAGGATCACTATGGATTGGAAAAAATCAAGGAGCGGATTGTGGAATATCTGGCAGTGCATATTTACCATCAGGATTCGGATGCGCCGATTCTCTGTCTTGTCGGTCCTCCCGGAACCGGAAAAACCAGTATTGCCAAATCCATTGCCCGGGCACTGGACCGTCGTTATGAGCGGATTTGTCTTGGAGGCGTGAAGGATGAGGCAGAAATCCGGGGACACCGCAAGACTTATGTGGGAGCGATGCCAGGGCGGATTGCAACGGCGATGCGTCATGCGGGAACCAGTAATCCGGTGTTGCTGTTGGATGAGATTGACAAGATGGGAACTGACCACCGGGGAGATATCAGTTCTGCCATGCTGGAAGTATTGGACAGTGCCCAGAACAGTCAATTTAGGGATCACTATTTGGAGACTCCTATGGATTTAAGCCGGGTTCTTTTTATTGCCACGGCAAACAGTGTTGACACGATTCCAAAACCTCTTCTGGACCGGATGGAGGTTATTTCCGTTAGCAGTTACCTGGAACCGGAAAAATACGAAATTGCCCGTCAGTACTTAATTCCACAGCAGATTGCCCGTCATGGTCTCACGAAGAAGGATATTTCTTTTGGGAAAGGGGCAATTTATGCCATCATCCGGGGATACACCAGAGAAGCAGGAGTGCGGAATCTGGAGCGAACAATTGCAAAGGTGTGCCGCAAGGTGGTAAAGCAGATTATGGACGAAGATGTGGTAAAACTTCCGATGAAGATTACCGCCAAAAATATTGAAATGTTTTTGGGGTGTGAAAAATACAACGAGAAAACTTTGAAAAAACGGTCTGAGATAGGATTGGTACATGGTCTTGCGTGGACTTCGGCAGGAGGGGATACGCTGGATATTGAAGCGATTGTACTGTCGGGAACAGGCAAAGTTACGTTTACCGGAAATATGGGAGATGTCATGAAGGAGTCTGCCCAGTTGGCAGCACTCAGTGTCCGGGCACGAGCCGGGCAGGAGGGAGTGGAAGATTCCTTTTTTCAGGAGCATGACATTCATTTGCATATTCCCGAAGGGGCAGTTCCAAAGGATGGGCCCTCAGCGGGAATTACCATGGCAACTGCGATTTATTCTGCTGTGACCCAAAAAGCGGTGGATTATAATCTGGCGATGACCGGAGAATTGTCACTGCTGGGACAGGTTCTGCCGATAGGTGGTCTGCGGGAAAAAATTGTGGCAGCAAAGGCAAGAAAAATCCATAAGATTCTTGTGCCAAAAGAAAACCAAAAGGATATTGAGGAACTTTCTGAGGAAGTAAGAGAAGGGCTTACGATTGTATATGTTTCCACCCTGGAGGAAGTTCTTCGGGAAGCAATTGTGTAAACAGGAAAGGAAAAGGGTATGGTAATAAAGAACGTAAATCTGGAAACTGTGTGTGGGGTAACTTCCAAATTACCGGAAAATACATTGCCGGAGTTTGCATTTGCCGGAAAATCCAATGTGGGAAAATCCTCTTTGATTAATACGCTGATGAACCGTAAATCCTATGCCAGGACTTCTGCCCAGCCGGGGAAAACCCAGACAATTAACTATTACAACATCAATGAAGAACTTTATTTTGTTGATTTGCCGGGATATGGCTATGCCAGAGTAAGTGAAAAAGTGAAAGAACAGTGGGGAAAAATGATTGAGAACTATTTGCACACCAGCCGGCAGTTGAAACTGATTTTTCTACTGGTTGACATTCGTCACGAGCCATCTAAAAATGACTGTATGATGTATGACTGGATGGTGCATTACGGTTACCAGCCAGTAGTTATTGCCACCAAACTGGACAAGATTAAGAGAAGTCAGGTGCAAAAACAGTTGAAACTTGTGCGCCAAGGGCTGGGAATGGCAAAAGAGAGCATTCTCATTCCGTTTTCGGCAGTGAGCAAACAGGGACGGGAGGAAATTCTCACTCTGATGGATTCCGTTCTGGAAGAAGAGGAATCCATGATATAAAGTCGGTAGGAACTGCCCAATAAGGAAAGCGGTTTACAGGAGGTATATTATGGAGTTATTTCAGGAAAAATTAGGACAGGTAAGGGAAGAGATTCGAAAAGTAATTGTAGGTAAGGATGAGATTATTGATGCTATTTTGATGACCGTTTTGGCAAACGGGCATGTATTATTAGAGGATATTCCGGGTGTGGGAAAGACAACACTGGCGCTGGCATTTTCCAAAACCCTGTCCCTGCAATATCACAGAATGCAGTTTACGCCGGATGTACTGCCTGCCGATGTAACTGGCTTTTCCATGTATAATAAGAGGACGGAAGAATTTGAATACCGGGAAGGGGCAGTCATGTGTAATTTGTTTCTGGCAGATGAGATTAACCGGACTTCGCCTAAGACACAGTCGGCTCTACTGGAAGTTATGGAGGAGGGAAAGGTAACGGTAGATGGTGTCACAAGAACGTTACCCCAGCCCTTTTTTGTCATTGCTACCCAGAATCCTCTGGGCTCTGCGGGAACTCAAAAACTGCCGGAATCCCAGTTGGACCGTTTTATGGTAAAACTGTCTATGGGATACCCGGATGTGGCCAGTGAGGCACAGATTCTCAAGGAGGAGAATCAGGACCGGATGACAGAGGTGGCAGAGGTGATGAGTCTTGGGGACATTATAGAAATCCAGAAACTAGTGCGGGAATTGCATGTGGAGGACTGCATGTACCGATATATTGCTGATTTGATGGCGGCTACCAGAACTTCGGAGTGGTTGAAAAGTGGTGTCAGCCCCAGAGGTGCAAAGGCATTGTTGCGCATGGCGAGGGCAAGAGCCTATATGGAGGGAAGAAATTATGTGGTGCCGGAGGATGTTCTTAACGTTCTGTCTATGGTTTGCTGTCACAGGGTTACTTTGAGTGCAAAAGCGAAAGCAGAGGGCAGACGGGAAGAAGAGATTATAAAAGAACTGGCAAAAGGGGTACCTATGCCCAGAGTAGGGGGAGAATAAGGGGAAGGAAAAGGGCTTATGCGAAAGAATCGAATTGGATATTTTTGTATTGTGGTGATGGTAGTGGTTCTATTGTTGTTTTACCATAATTATTTTTTCTTTCTTCTTTTTATTGCAGTCATTGGACTTCCGATATTCAGTTTCTCTGTGGCGCGAGTGGTGTTCCGAAAACTCTCTTTGGAGGTGGGGATTCCGGTCACATTCGTAGAAGAAAAGAATTCCATTCCCATTCAGTTTGTTGTGAAAAACGGAACTTTTTTTCCAATGCCAGGGCTGCATTTCTGGTTTCGGGTGGAGAACGAATTTTATTCTAATCAGGAGCGACAGGATGTGGCACTGCCAATCTATGCCGGGGAGCAGCGCTATGACTGGAGCGTCACTTCTGTTTATGCCGGGCGAATCTGTTTGCGGGGAGAAAAAATCCGAATGCAGGATTACCTTGGGTTGTTTGTGTTCCAGCGAGAATTGGCACTGGAGCGGACGGTTTGTGTTATTCCAGAAAAATCCCAAGTTATTATGAACTGGGTGGAGGCTTCTGTACGGGATGGGGAGGAGCAAGAGATGGATACCGAAAATTCTGTAGAGGATGTAACCCAGGTAAAGGAAATCCGGGAATATAAGCCGGGGGACCGGTTGCAGAGGATTCATTGGAAATTGAGTACAAAACAGGAAGAATTGTATGTGAAGGAATATGAGCGGGAATATAACCGCACGCTTACCCTTCTGGTTGAACTCCGGCAGGATTCTGACGAAGTGGGATTTTTGAATTCCATTATCACTGCTTTTTATTCTACCGCCTGTCGTTTACTGGAAGAGGAAATGAAATTTCAGGTGCAATGGTTTGATGTGAGACAAAATTGCTTTCAGACCGAACGGGTGGAAGAGGAAGAAGATTTGTTGGATGTTTTGCAGCAGATTTATATGATGCAGACTTACAAGGATTGGGAGGCATATGTGAAATACAAGGAAGGGGAGCATGGACGTGCCGATATGGCAATTTATTTTACCTCGGTAACTTTTCCAGATTACAATCCCGAAATGCGGATTGGCACATTTGAAGATAGGGTGATGTTGGTTTGCTTATAAAGAAATTAAAAAAACGCCGACAACTGAAAAAACAAGAAAAAAAGCAGGCTTACCGGGAGGCATTAGCCCAAAGTACCGGGTTGTATTTTTCGGAGGAAATTAAAACGGCATCCCAGGGATTTCCTTTTGCCAAATATTTTGTAAATGCCCTGGCTTTGTTTGGCAGTACCTATGGTTCTCTGGCATGTCTGATTTCCGCCTTTCATCTGGAAATTTCTGATGTGATACTGGCGCTGGTATGTGGTGCAATGGCTCTGACGATGGCTTTTATGTATGCCAGCCAGATTTCCAAAATGATTGTTTATTTGCTGATTCTTGTGGGAACTGTATGCATGGTAGCACGCTATTATTGGATTATAAACAGTGGTATCAGTGCAATTCATAATATTTGTCTCAAACGGATTGATGCTGTGTTTGATTTGCCGCAAATGCGGGAATATACAGAATTTTACACAAATCAGTATATTTCCATGACTGTGGCATTTTGTGTGCTGGCATTGGCACTTATGATAATACTGAATATTTTTATATCTGAATATATGAATCTAATCGGTGTATTTTTAGTGACTTTTCCGATTGCGCAGTTTGGTATGTATTTTTCTTTTGAGGCAGACAAGTTTCCTATGTTGTGTGTAATGGGAAGCTGGCTTTTAGTGGCGGGAGTGCGGTATACCAATTCCTATAACGGTGTTACGAGAAAATTGAAAAGTATTTCTTCTGTGAAAAAGCACTGGCATTACTACGGATTTGTCACAGATTCCCGCAATGTATCCCGGATTGCTTTGATTTTGCTCATTTTTATTCTCGCTTTGTCCGGGTTGCTTCTGACAGTGGTTCCACAGGATAACTTTGCTTTTTCCACCAAAGCGGACAGTTGGAAAAACCGGACGAATCAGACGGTTAAAAATTACCTGTCCTATGGTATGGCGGCATTGTTTTCTGTGCAGAGTGACAAAAACAGACCGGGGGAAATTGCAAATTCCAGTTCTATTTATTTCGATGGACAGACAGATTTAAAGGTAAGATTGGTGAATTATGGAGAAGACCGGATGTATTTGCGCAATTATGTGGGAGTGCGCTATGTTCCCCACTCTTATTTGTGGAGTGACCGTTTGTTACAGAAACAGGAGGAATCGGAGAGTGAAAAGGCATATAACCGTACCGGTCGGATTCTGGAATTTGATTACCAGCATAACCAGGAGGTGACAAAAAGCCGGCACCGCATAGAGGTGGAGATTGTAGATAAAGGGCTTCTTCAGGAGGCAAATACGCTGTTTGTACCTTACTATTCTCTGCTGGAGGACAAGCCGGAATACCGATTTGTCAATGACGGAAGAGTAGATTACCAGGGAAGTACAGGGGAACAGCCAGTACAGAGTTTTACTTTTTATACTCAGGATATGCCCAAGATAGAAAGCCGGATTCAAGGTATATATTATAGTGAGGGAAAAGAACTTGACGGGGCATCGGAATTTACTGTGGAAGAAATGCAGTACTATAACAATGCGGTGAGCAATTACATGGATGTGCCGGAGGAAAATAAAGAAACATTGGCACAATTTTGTCAGCAAAACCAGTTGTCGGCAGGAGATTCCGAAGTGGTTCAAAAAGTGGTAGAAATATTGACTCAGGATTATGATTATACTTTGAAACCAGGGAAAGTTCCTGCCGGACAGGATTATGTTAATTATTTTCTTGGAAGTAGCAAAAAGGGGTATTGCGTCCATTTTGCTTCGTCAGCAACCTTGCTTTTTCGATATTTAGGAATTCCAGCCCGGTATGTAGAGGGGTATGTGGTGGATGCCCAGGATTTTGATTCTGCTGTGGAGTTGAAAGGGGAGGATGCCTCCCAATGGTTGTCCGGTGAGCAGGGAGAAAATGGTGTAGTGGAGGAGGTTTCCATTACCGATGCGAATGGACATGCCTGGGTGGAAATTTACGAATATGGGCTGGGCTGGGTTCCGGTGGAGGTAACCCAGGCGGCTTCTATTGATGAGGATGGGGGCTTCTTTGCAAATTTATTTGGAGGAACTTCCACCGTTTCTCAGGCAACCCAGTCTGTGATGAACCAGGTGAACCAGATTGACGTAAAACGGACGCAGGAGGCAGTGTTTCGTTTTCTACTATTGCTTGTTCTGCTATTTTTTGTATTGTATGTGGCACGAATGCTGCGGATTGTATTGGTGCGGCACCGGAGTTTTGCAACGGCAGACCGGAATCAGAATATAAATAACCGTTATTGGCATCTTTATGAGATTATGGCGTATAATTATGAAGAAATGGTGTCCTGCTTGTCATACGAAGAATTTTCTGATATGCTTTATAGTAAATCCTTCCTCTCCCAGGAGGAGAGCGTGGGTTTTTGTGCATTGATGGAACAGGCTGTATTTAGTGGAGAACCATTGACACAGGAGGAATACAGCAGTCTGGGGGATGTGATTCACAGGTGCCACAAAGCCCTTTTGAAAGAAATGAAATGGAGTAAGCGGATGGGATATTATTTTGTCCGGGTGCTCTGGTAGGAGTGTAGAACATGGAAGAAAATCAAAATCAGCAGAATTCCTTTAATAATTATGGCAAGATGACGGTGAATACGTTGCGGATGCCCCTTTGGAGACAGCTTATTAACAGTTTTTGTGGAGCACGCAAATACCCACAATTTCTACAGTTGCCGGGAGGCTCTGTAGTACTTTATTTTTTCTTTTTGGTTTTTATTGTGACAATATTTTCCGTGGTAGTACCCAATGTGGGGTATACCATTGGAGTTGGGGGATTGACCCATTATATTACAGAGACAATACCAGACTTCGAATTAAAAAATGGAAAACTGGCTGTAGACGGGACAATGGAATATGAGTCCGGTTCGGTGAAATTATATGTGAATACCGAAGAGACAGAATATACAAAGGAAGACATAGATGAGAATGCCTATGTACAGATTCTGGTAAGCAGCAGTAACCTGTTGCTTTACAGCAATGGCATGGTGAACAGTTATTCTTTTTCTGACTTTTCCGGAGTGAGCTGGGACAAAAAGCAGTTATTGCAATCAGTGCCTCTTTTATATGTGTTGATGGTATTGTACTGGGTGATTTCCTACTTGGGAAAAATACTTTATATTCTGTCTACTGTTTTGTTGCTGGCAGTGGTAGGAATGTTTTCTAACAGTATGTATCAGTTCGGCATGTCTTTTAAACAGTTGTTTATTCTGGCTCTTTATGCCACTACCATTATTTCTATTCTGGAATCCATCAACACCGCTCTGGCGCTTGTATCTTCCACGATAGCCGGAATGGTAGGTATGATTTGGACCGCCTTTGTATTTTTTGCCGCGCTTGCAATCTGCGGAAGTCTGAACCGGGCGGGAAAGGGCGTAAATTAACAATTCTCTAGGACATTACGACATCGGGTAATCAATTCCGGAATCTGGTTTTTCTCAAGGGAACTCATGTGGCTGTTGTGGAAGGCAGAATCATAAGTGACTTCCTCTCCAAACCAGTCCGGAGGATTGTATTGGTCTGCTTCCTGTTCACTGGAGAATTCCACTTCTGCCAGCCAGATACCGGCAAAGTTCTCATGAAACTGATCCAGTTCAATGGTGAGTGTGGGATTGTCGTCCGGAATCTGGTAACGGGTTTTGGAGATGACATTGCCATCTGTTTTTTTTAGCAAATGAGAGAAAGCCTCCTGGGTCAGGGGCATTTCTTCTTCTATCCGGCTGCGTAGCCCTTTGGACTTGTAAGTAAGAATATACTGGTCTGCAAACTGGCGAATGCGCACCACCGGTTCGGTACATAAGTAGCCTTGTACAATTTCTTTTTTTGGGTAGTTTTCTAATTGTTCCGGTATTTTTCGAATTAAAAATTTTCTTTCAATTTCCATAGAGCATAATTCCTTTCTGATTCTTTCTGACATTATAACAGATTGACGCATAAAATCCAAATGTATATAATAGAGTATAGTTTAGTAGCAAAGGAGAGAAGAAAATGGTATATATTTTTTTAGCAGACGGATTTGAGACGATTGAAGCGTTGACTGTTGTGGATATGCTGCGTCGGGCGGGAATTGGTATTCAGACTGTGTCCATGCAGGCGGATACAACAGTGACCAGTGCTCATAAAATAGCGGTTCAGGCGGATGTCATGCTCAGTGATGTGACAGAGCAGGAAGCGGAGATGTATGTGTTGCCGGGAGGCATTCCGGGAACCCCGAATCTGCGCTCCAGTGATACGCTGATGCAGATGCTTGAGAAGCAGTATAAAGAAGGAAAATATATTGCTGCGATTTGTGCGGCGCCGGGGATTTTTAGTGAATTGGGCTTTTTAAAAGGACGCCATGCGATTTGTTACCCAAGTTATGAGGAACAACTGGAACAGGAAGGGGCTTTTCTGGTAAGGGAAGGTGCTGTAGTGGATGGCAACGTCATTACCGGACGGGGAATGGGAACCGCTATTGATTTTGCAGCTGCAATCATCACTGTCCTAAAGGATGGAGATACCGCGGATGCAATTAAAAAAGCCATTGTATATGAGGTATAGCGGAAACGCAAGCATATCCGCTTGTCTCATTGCTTGCGGAAATAAAAATAACAGGAGTCATTTGTATGGAAGAAATGTATGTCAGAAATCTTGTAGAGATTACGAAGGGAACCTTGCTTTGTGGCAGGGAAGACCAGAGAGTGGAAGATATTGAAACGGATTCCAGAAAAGTAAAAGAGGGAGATTTGTTTGTACCGCTGCTAGGTGAAAAGCAGGATGGTCATCAGTACCTTGAGAGCGCATTGCATCAATGCAGCGTTGCCTTTACCATGGAACATCAGCAGGCGGAGTCTTATATGCAGCAGAGTGGAAAAAGCGTGATTGCGGTTCCGGATACACTTAAGGCAATGCAGCAGGTGGCACGCCAGATACGGCAGTGGAATCCATTGCCAATCATAGGAGTTACCGGAAGCGTGGGAAAAACTACTACCCGGGAAATGATATATACCGCTCTTGCATGTGAAAAGAGAACGTTTCAGACAATTAAAAATTATAATTCCCAAGTGGGAGTTCCTCTTACGATGGCAAAATTGAGCAGAAAAGACGAGGTGGCAGTTCTGGAGATGGGAATGAGCCAGCCGGGAGAGATGGAGCGGTTGGCGGACATGATTCGCCCTAATGCTGCGGTCGTTACCTGTATTGGAGTTGCCCATATTGAAAATCTGAAAACCCAGGAGCGGATTTGTGATGAGAAATTAAAAATTGCCACTTATATGGGAGAAGAAGATGTTATGTTTCTGAATGGGGATGATCCAATTCTCTATGCTAGAAGAGATTCCATTCCGCAACCGATTGTCTGGTATGGAACCAGTGATTTTTGTGATTACCGTGCCACTCATATACGTATGGAAGGGGCACAAACTGTATTTGAGATGATAACGCCGACGGAATCCTTTGAAGTCCGGCTTCAGGCAATGGGTGAGCATAATGTGCGCAACGCTCTGGTGGCAGTGGCAGTGGCAGAACGGTATGGAGTTTCTGCGAAGAAGGCGGCAGAGGCGTTGTACACCTTTCAGGGACAGCGCCAGAAAATCGTCCATACTTCCCGATTTACTATGATTGATGATACTTACAATGCCAGTCCGGATTCTATGCGGGCAGCCCTTCGGGTACTTCGGGATATGCCCTGTAAGGGAAAGCGGATTGCAGTGCTGGCAGATATGCTGGAATTGGGAGAGGATGAGGTGGAATACCACAGACAGGTGGGAAACTATGTCAAGGAATATGGAATTGACTATTTAATCGCCTATGGAGAATTGTCTGCCCACATCCTATTGGCAGCGGGGATAGAAGGGTTTCATGCCACTTCTATAGAAGAAATTGAAAAGCAGTTGGAAATGGTGGCAGAACCAGAGGATGTAGTTCTATTGAAAGGTTCCAATGGTATGAAATTAAGTGAAGTAACAAAATTTTTTCAATAATTTCGTGATTTTTACCAAAAATTGTGAAATCATGCGGGAATCCTTTGACTTTTATAGAGTCAGGCTTTATAATAAATTCTGTTTTATTATATTATTATTCATAGATGACTGCTATTGCACGTTTTGGTATTGTAGTCGTCGAATATTATTTCGCAAAGGAGGATATAATAATGAATAAGACTGAATTAGTAGAGGCAATGGCTTCTAAGAGCGAGTTAACCAAGAAAGATGCAGAGAAGGCTTTAAAGGCACTCACTGATACAGTTGCAGAGCAGCTGGCTAAGGGTGATAAGATTGCATTAGTTGGATTTGGTACTTTTGATGTAGTAGAGAAGGCTGCAAGAGAGGGACGTAATCCAAGCACTGGTAAGAAGATTAAGATTGCTGCCTGCAAGGCTCCTAAGTTTAAAGCTGGTAAGGCATTAAAGGATGCAGTCAACAAGTAGTCATTCATTTATGCGACACGAATAAAAAGGGAGTAGCCGGCACTTAGTGTTTGCGATGACGACATACCCGATAGAGCGCATAGCGCAGATATCCGTATCGTAATTAAATGGCAAGACTTTTTCTGTAAGCATTACAATGTGCATACAAGAAAGGTCTTGCCTTTTAGTATGCAAAAAATAGCCGGATTTTAGGAGGATTATAGAAATGGATATGATTTGTAATATACTGTTAATTGTGATTGGTTTTATACTGTTGATGAAGGGTGCAGACTTCTTCGTGGATGGTGCGGCATCTGTGGCAACCCGTATGGGAATTCCGCAAATTGTAGTAGGACTTACGATTGTAGCGTTTGGAACCAGTGCACCGGAGGCGGCAATCAGCATTGGTTCTGCAATACGGGGAAGCAATGGAATTTCGATTGGAAATGTACTGGGAAGCAATGTGATGAACATCTTGCTGATTCTGGGAATCACTGCATGTATTCGTACACTGCATGTTAAAAAATCCACCGTTCGTATTGATATTCCGTTTATGTTGGGAGTCAGTTTGCTGCTGCTCATTCTAGGGGTTGTACAGGTACATTTAAACCTGTTTACCGGAATTGTTTTTTGGATCCTTCTCATTGCTTTTGTTGCATATTTAATCGTCTATTCCAAAAAGAATGGTGCCTCCGAAGATGTGGAAACAAAGGAACTGGCGGTATGGCAGATTCTGCTTTTTATTGTAGGAGGATTGGCTGCAATTGTGTTGGGAAGTGATATTACAGTAGATGGGGCGACCGCGGTTGCTAAAATTCTCGGAGTGGATGACCGGATTATTGGACTTACTGTTGTGGCATTTGGAACTTCTCTGCCGGAACTCGTTACTTCCGTAACGGCTGCACGCAAAGGCAACGCTGACATTGCGGTAGGAAATATTGTGGGAAGTAATATTTTTAACATTTTATTTGTGCTGGGTACCACCTGTCTGATTCGCACAGTCACTTTTGGAAGCCAGTTCCTCATTGACGGATTGGTGACTGTCGGTGCGGCGGCACTTCTGTGGTTGTGTGTACTGCCCAAAAAGGAATTGATACGATCAGGAGGAATTCTCATGCTGGTTTGTTATGGGGCATATTTTGTGTATCTGCTGCTCGCTTAAATACTTTTTTCTGCCGGGCATGTGTCTTGTAAATTATTTCGTACTACGGCATAATATAGGGGAAATAGAAAAACCGGGTAAAAACCCGGTTTTTTACTTGATTAAAATATGTTAAAATGGTTTAATCGGTAGATACTACCAGAGTTTCATAGCCCATAGAGCGGAGTTGGCGTGCCGCCGCTGCTGCCTGATCCAGTTCACTGTAATCACCGACCTGGACTGCAT
>JAQXNR010000086.1 GCA_029098105.1 Lachnospiraceae bacterium | reverse complement strand
GAATTGTTAATCCCGGCGTTGAAGCAGTGTATTTTGGAGATGAACATAGAGGAAGGAAGAATGAAGGTTCATTTGCTGGAAGGATTGCTGGATTTGTAAAAAATTATGCAAATTTCCTTGCAATCTGGAAGAAAGAGTGGTAGAATGTTTGAGTTGTGTGTGAATTGATGGTCCTCTGTCGCCGGAAATTCGTTATTATTAGATTCTATTCATGGTAATAACAGGTGCGTTAAGAACATCGAATAAAATACAGGAGGGATACACATGAACGATATTATTAAAGCAATTGAAGCAGAGCAGTTGAAGGCAGAGGTACCGCAGTTCCGCGTTGGCGATACAGTTAAGGTATACGCTAAGGTAAAAGAGGGAAACCGCGAGAGAACTCAGGTTTTTGAAGGTACCGTATTAAAGAGACAGGGCGGAAGTTCCAGAGAGACCTTTACCGTACGTAAGTTGTCTAACGGTGTAGGTGTGGAGAAGACATGGCCGTTACATTCTCCGATTGTAGAGAAGATTGAGGTTGTCCGTCATGGTAAAGTACGTCGTGCAAAGTTGAACTATTTACGCGGACGTATTGGTAAGGCTGCCAAGGTAAAAGAACTTGTAAAATAATCAAGTCAGATATTCCAGTAAAGAAGGTACAGAGTTGCAGGAAGATTCATAACTTCCTGTGGCTTTGTACCTTTTTTGTGTGGAATGTCAGTAATCCAAAAGACGCAGAAGCAAAGTTCCGAATCCGTAGATGCCACAAAGGATGGCAATGCTGATGCAGAGGGTAACCAGGTTGTGGGGAAATCCGGCTTTTAACAAAAAGAATTCCGAAATTAAGGCGAAGGTGGTTCCTAAAAAAGCCAGACAGGCGGGAGAGAGAATGGAGCGGCGGGCATTGAAATACAGGTTGGTTTCGCTGTGTACATGAAAAATACTCAAAAAGGCAAGCACGCCATAACTCACTAACAGTCCCAGTAAATATCCCTGAATTCCCATCTTGGGGATAAAGGCAACAATGGAAAAAATGCGGATGAGGACGGCGATTACATTATTGCTGAAGGTGAGGGTAGTTTTTCCAAGACCATTGAGAATGCTGGTAAAGGTGGTAGAAATGTAAATAAAAGGGCAGAGCCAGGAGAGAATAAACAGGAACTCTCCGGCGCTTTGGTTTTGAAATACCATAGTACCCAGATTTTTACCAAAGGTCAAAAATATTGCAGTACATAAAATGCCCAGTAATAAACAGTAGTGCAGACTCAGGGAGGCAGCTTTACAAATGCGCATTTTCTGTTGCTGTGCTTTCGCTTCGCTGATAGTGGGAAGCAGCATCATGGCAACGGAGTTGGTAATGGCAGAGGGAAACAGTACAAAGGTCATAGACATACCAGTGAGGACACCGAATAGTTCCAGAGCCTGGTCTTCGTTTCCGAGTGTTTTTGCCAGAATAAAAGGAACCAATACGGATTCTACACTGGAAAGAGTAGTCAGGAGCAGTCGATTTCCGGTGATGGGAAGACAGTATTTTAACAGCCGGGACAGTATGGTGCGCCGGGGCAGAATGCTGCCTGTATAGTGGGAAACATGGGGCAGGCTGGAAGTATTCTGCATTCCGTTGATTTCTTTTTTGATGTGGGGGATTGCCAGCAGGGAGAGCAGCATGGAAGAGGCTTCTCCTGCTACCAGACCGATTGTGGCAAGGGAGGCATCCTTGGTAATGGCGAGGACAAAGGTAGCCAGTCCCCATATGACGGACACCCGGACACATTGCTCCAGCAACTGGCAGGAAGCGGGAAGCAGCGTCTTTTTCATAGCATAAAAATAGGAAAGAATGCAGTCTTTAACGCTGATGATAGGAAAGGCAAACGCCATGATGAACAAGCTTTCAGAACAATCCCGCTGTTTTAACAGGTAGATGGCAATTGGCTCATGCAGCAACATGACCACTGCCATACAAAGCAGAGAGAGGGAAAAGGAAAAGAGAAAACTCAGCCGTAAATACCGCCATACATTTCTACGGTTTCCAAAGGAAGCCTCCTCGGAGACAAATTTCATAATTCCCATTTCAAATCCCTGGCAGGAAATGCAGTGAACAATTAAATATACTGGAAAAATTAACTGGTAGATTCCAATCTCCCTTGCACCTATTGTGGAGGCGAGGAATATTCTATTATAGAAGCCAAGCAATTTGGTCAGAATGCTGGCAATGGTTAGTATGAAAGTGCCTTGCAGCAGTGTTCGTTTGATGGAAGTGGACATAGCAGAACCATTTGACTTTTTTATAATATACGCAGTGGTTTCGCAAATC
Organism: Lachnospiraceae bacterium; assembly: GCA_029098105.1. Taxonomy (GTDB): domain Bacteria; phylum Bacillota; class Clostridia; order Lachnospirales; family Lachnospiraceae; genus NC2004. The sequence continues at coordinate 871 of JAQXNR010000086.1, read as the reverse complement.
ATGCCGGCAAATAAAAAATAGGAGTGAAAAGTATGGCAGTTTCAAGGAGAACAATCTATTTGGACCACGCAGCCACCACACCGGTACTGCCGGAGGTGTTTGACAGCATGAAGCCCTATCTGACTGCACATTATGGCAATCCTTCCTCCGCCTATCAACTGGGAGAGCGAAGTGCCAATGCCATAGAGCGGACACGGGAAATCATCGCCGGACAGATTCATGCAGCACCAGAGGAGATTTATTTTACCAGTGGAGGAAGTGAATCGGACAACTGGGCTTTAAAAGGAGTAGCCGATTACAACAGGATATACCATCACCAGTATCAATGTCATATGATGACCAGCTGCATTGAACATCCCGCAGTTTTAAACAGTGCAAAATATTTAGAGAAAAAAGGTGTTCTGGTAGATTATTTACCTGTGGACAAAAAGGGTGTGGTCAGTTTAAACAAAATGAAGAAAATGACAAATCCCTATACAATACTAATCTCTGTGATGTACGCAAACAATGAAATCGGTACGTTAGAACCAATTGACGAAATCGGAGCATTTACCAGAAGTCACAATATTGTATTCCATACCGATGCAGTTCAGGCTTTTGGTCAGGTGCCGATTGATGTACAGCGTTCCCAAATCGATTTGCTGAGTGCCAGTGCCCATAAACTGGGAGGCCCGAAGGGAGTAGGATTCCTATATATCCGCAAAGGATGTCGTTTGGAGCCGTTCATTCATGGCGGAGGGCAGGAGAGTGGGCATCGTTCCGGTACCGAAAATGTGGCATCTATTGTAGGGTTGGGAAAAGCCTGTGAAATTGCTTGTAAAAATATGGAACAAAAAATTCATTATGTAAAAAAAATGAGGGACACTCTGGC
>JAQXNR010000085.1 GCA_029098105.1 Lachnospiraceae bacterium | reverse complement strand
CGTTGCCGTATAGGTGCCGGAGGTCTCCTCGGTCATCGGCTGAAATGTCAAGGTGTTCGTATCGATTGTTCCATCCTCCGACGTCACCAGTGCATACCCATTAATTCCAATCGCATCCTGCGCTTTCATAGTAAAAGTCACGCTCTGGGCATCTGCTGCATTTTCACCCTGGAATACAGTAATGACGGGAGACTCATCCTGTGCTGTTACCACCAGATTGATTTCACTTGCAGCAGAAACAGAAGAAGGCACCGTAACCTTCTTTGTGGTATCCTTACTTCCGGAAATCGTAATATAATCCCCGGTAACTGCATCCCCGGGAGTCACCACCCCCGGTGCCCATGTTATATTGTGATAGCCTGTGTTGCAACCTGCTGTCAGGTTGACTGACTCTCCCGGCAAAGCATATAACGTTTCTACTTCCTCATCGCCTGCCAATACCTTTGCAATCGTCCTGTTATCTTTTTGTATATGAATCTTTGCAATATATGTATTTTCACATACCGTTGTTCCGCTCTGGGCATAGTTTGCCAAAGCTGTTCCCCCTTTAGGCAACGTCTGTATGGAAGCATAATAGGTTCCATTAGAATGATTCGTGGCATCTTCTTTTATAACTGCACTGACATCCACAGTGGAATCTGCGGTGATCATCTCTTTAAATGACTGTGCTTCTCCATATCGGTACAGACAAATCCGGTATTCCACAGTCAGGTTCTTACGGCTGACCGGAGTAAATGTCAGAGTTCCCGGCGTGTCTTTACTCCATCCAAATCCATTTGGAACCGGAAGAGCCAACTGCTTCACCTGTAATTTACCATTCACAGTTGTAATCGTGTAATTGTCCTTATTGGTAGACGGTGTCAGTTCATAGGAAATTACGTTGTCCACCTCTCCGCAATCCGTAATGGTTCCAGAGACGGTAACGGAACGAAAGGCATCCGTGCCGACAAAATCCCCATCTTGGGTATAGTCGTTCGCTGCATGGGCAAGGCCATCATAGATCCATGCATTATGTACCGTATCCCCATCCCCATCTGCATAACTAACTGCTGTAAGCGTAATCTCACGCTTGCGTATCGTAAAGGTATAGGCTGGTGTAACGGCTTCTTCATAATTTGCATTTCCTTCTATCACTGCCCATACACAGTAAGTACCAGCATCCGTCGGCATCGTTGTAACTGCTGTATCTCGGTCTAATTCCCGGCTCTCCTCACTGGTCTTTGCCGCATAATAAAAGGTAACCGCTCCACCGGAACGATTTTCTGTCACAAAGGGCGTCAATGCGGTTTCCCCGTAGGTCCATGCAGCAGACTCGTCATATACAACTTCCCCACTGTCTTTCATCTGCACTGCAGAATCATATTTCTGTTTGGTAATCGTAAATTTCTTACTCAGTGTTCCCGTATAGTTTCCTTTGAATTTAAGAGAAACAACTGCCTCCTTCGATGCATTGACATTGCTGCTATATTCTACTTCATAGTTCGCTTCCGGAATCTGTGTCTCCCCATCCCATGCTGCCACCAGAGGTTTGATTTCACTTCCTGTATAACTTTCCTTGTAAGCATCCAAATAATACCAGTCCTCATCGGATTTGGCATCTGCATACTGGTCTTGGTTTTGAGCCGTTTTCTTCACCTTATAAGTGAGTGTGACGCCTGTTTTTTCTACATTCTTTTGAGATACCGTAAGCGTCCCTTGTTCCACTGTAACAATATAGTTATCTGCTTTGGTCATATTATAAGGGGACTGCATAATCTCATATGGTCCGGCACCTGCCTTTTCCTCCTTGGTGGGGTCATACGTCGTCTCAAAGGTACCCAGTGTCAATGCACCACTCTGCACCAAATTCTCGTACGTTTCTCCCCCAACCAGTCCGGAGACAACCGTTGCCTCGTACTCTGAGGGCGCAGCATCCCCATATGTAATCGTTGCGTCAGACAATTTCAGCGTAAGTGTAGCCTTCGTAATACTGACTGCCTTCTCAGCGGATGCTGTGCCTTTTTTCCCTCCCAATGTAATTACAGCCTCTGCCTTATAACTACCGGTTTCTGCCACCTGATCGATAGTATAACTGCTCGTAAATGCATCGCTGCCCTGTGTTCCTGAACCAAGTTCCTTCCACTCCGCCGTCTCGTTGGCTCTAAAATACCATTTGTAAGCAATGGAATCATAATCCACTTGAGCCAGTTTTGCAGTCAGCGTAATCCCCTTGCCGTCTCCTGTTCCTTCGTATGTTTTTGTATCATCGGATGCAGTCAAGGCAATCGTATAGTTCTGCGCTTCAAACTTGGCATATACCTTATAATCCACTCCTGCAGAAATCTGTGTCTTCTCCCCATCCGCTCCGGTGGTAACTGCGGACACCGCCTCGCCGGAAGCATCCTTGTGGGCATACCATCCAAGAAAAGTATAACCGGTTGCTGTGGCTTTCTGTAACGTGGTGGATGAATCAGTTCCAAACAAGTATAAACTATCCGAAGCCGTTTGGGTGTCCAGTCCATCCTCTGTCATTGTGGCATAGCACAGCACCCTGGTTACTGCGATAGAATCCGCAGAACAGGTTACATTACCAGCCTCATCTCTCACATACAAATAGTAATAGCCGCTCGCTTCCAGTTCCCCGCTTACCAGACGGTAACTGTTGCCTTCCAGGCAAGAAGCGACCGGTTTCCATACACTGCTGTCTGCCGCCGGGGCTGTACTGCTGGCAACGAAAGCATAGGAATCGATTCCCGAATTGTCCGTTGCCTCTGCCACCAGACAGTTCTTTTCGGTTTCCGCTTCTCCTACACTAAAGGAAGTAATGACCGGATTCTGTGTATCCCGGAAAGCATATTCTGTACTTTTCTCACTCTCCGGTGAATTGCTGTAGCGGTCTGTTCCATTTGTTGCCACAGCACGCACCGTATAAGTATAATCTCCATAACCTTTTTCCGTAATGATGTCTTTCAGATCATACTCTGTAGATTCGATGGAACCAATGGTCTTTGTCTTCTCTCCATCTTTATATAACGTCACTGTATATGTAACTTTAACATCCGAATCCAAATCCTTGTTATTGGCACTTTGCGTAATGCCCTTCCAGGTTGCTTTTGTTCCATCCCAGTCAATATCCGACGGGGTATTCAGATTGACCGGTATAACGCGGAACCCCGCTTTATAGTCCATGCCGTTAAAATCAGTAGTATTATATGCCAAATAGTAATTACCCGGTTTCAGAATCGTTTCGTCTGTAAAAGCCGTCCAGTTCTGCTCCGAAATATCCTTTGTTTCTACCCTATCCTCTTCTGCTAAATACAGAAATAAAGCCGAAGCATCATTCTGCAGAGAACAGCTTATCTCTGTCTTATAGTCAATCGCTGCCTCCACCTTGTCAAACCCCTCCGCCGGAATGGTAGCAGAGTGACCATTGACAAACACGCTACTTTCTTGCTCCATTGCCCCTGCCGCAAATGCTGTTATATCTACACTAGTAAGCACAAGAACGATTGCCATAATCATTGCTATGCTACGCGTAACGATTTTTCCGGGCTTTCTTCTCATTTTACATTTCATGCCTTTCAACTCCTTAATCAATTCCATCTATCTTTTAGTATCAAAAATATTTTCTATTTGTCCTATCATAACTTCCTTTGAAAAGGAATTATAGCACAGTTGCCGTTACAAAATCGTTACAATCCGGATTCGTATATTTGTCAAATAAAAAATGCCAAGTTGCAGATTCCAAACTACAACTTAGCATCTTCTTGAAAATTCCATTTAATTTCATTTAATTGGGCATTTCTATACTCTGCCCAGGAATATTGCCGCAAATATTCACCGGAATATTTTTTTATGGCTTCGGCATCTCCGGCTAGCATTTGATAGAGGTCACATTCCACCTGCTCTGTTCGAATCCATTTCTTTTTTCCCTCGGAAACAACAATATGGTCAATACCTACCTCTTTTAAACAATCTTTCAGTCTTGAGAAAGTAACCCGGAACAGGCTGTCACTGGACGCTTTTCCACCCCAGAGACAGGCAATGGCTTCCCCTGAGGATATTCCAATATCTCCCCGGTCGATCAAAAACGCCAGCAGTTCCTTCTGTTTTGTCTGACCAAGGGACACCGTTTCCCCATCGACTGTAATAAGAAGGTCCGGCATCGTCTGTATCTCTATCCTTTTTTTGGGTCGTGGACGAATGTAGAATGCTTTTTCCAATTCCCTTGCTACATCTTCCTGTGAATATGGTTTTAATAAATACCCGATTGCCTCCACACCAAAAGCCTGCAATGCATACTGGTCAAATGCTGTCACAAAAACAATCCGAATATTCTCATCTATCTGTTTTAGCCTTTTTGCCAGTTCGATTCCGTTCATAACCGGCATCTCTATATCGAGAAAAGCAACATCCACAGGATTTTCCTCTACCCACTTTAAAACTTCTTCACTTTTTCGGAAGAGATTCAAGGAATCCACCCGCGCAATTCCTTCCACTGTTAATCGGAAGTTTTCCAGAAGGGTATTTTCATCGTCTACATAGATTACTCTCATGCCACTTCCTCCTTTGTTGGTATCCGGATGGTTACGATTGTTCCTGTTCCCAAAACGCTTTCAATGGCAAGGCTTCCATTTACCATATTTTCCAAACGGTAACGGACATTCCGAATTCCCACAGATTTTTCTTCTTCCACATTCTCCGGCACAAACCCTACGCCATCGTCGGTAACAGTAATAACAATGAATTTCCCTTCTCTTACAGTCTGAAGAATGACATTGCCACTTCTGTCGTGCTCCACCAGACCATGCTTAATCGCATTTTCCACGATTGGCTGTATCGTGAGTGGTGGTATTTGAAAATTCGTAACCTCTATGTCTTTTGAAAAGGTAATCATATTCTCAAACCGCATTTGCTCCAACGCAATGTAATCTTCTAATTGTTCCAGTTCTGACGAGAACGCAATCAACCCTTCCTGTTCAATAATGTTAATATTTTTTCTGAGGTATCTTGAAAAACGAATCAACGCATTGTCCGCCTTTTGTGGATCGATTTTACAATACCCGCTAATCGTTGTAAGAAGATTGAAAATAAAATGACTGCGAATCTGACTCATCATAGTGACAATTCTTCGTTCTGTCAGTTTCCGTTCTTTTTCAGCCAATTCCTTCGCCATTTCCGCAAGTTGTACTTCCTGCTCAGAATAATTGTACATGGTGGCAATTCCCATAAAAACAATATATAAAAGGAATGCCAGCAAAGAAAATACCAGTCCAGAAGAATTCCCTTTGACATAAAATGCCACCACATCTGCGATTACCCCCGCCACACATATAAATGCAAGTTTCTTGCCCAACAGTATTTTGGGTTTTTCCGGATTGGTCACCCGTTCATATAGGAAACAACCGATTATAAGAATAACCCCTCCAGCAATTACAATATGTGTGGCAAACAGGGTATCCCGCCAATCTTTGATTGCCAACAATTGCAGCCCCACCTGCACCAGACACAGCAATGCTGCCAGAATACAATAACAGTCTAAAACCCGCCTGCTCTTTTGACTAAAATACTCTTCTGCCCATTTCAGCAGTGGAATTACACCCAACCCCAACATAGTAACCGACACATAAAATAAAAATATTGGTTTTTCCGGCATAATAAAGGGCGTAAATCTGGTGTCAGTCAATCTCCACAATCCCAGCATGGCAGAAAACATACCCAGTGCCGCCAAACTTTTACCACGTTTTTTCTTAATCATATTGTAACTGGCAACACAGACAAAAACAATGCCCACAAAGACTGCCATAATTCCCAGAATCAATTGGGGCAAGTCCTTCACTAAACGGTCACGGTATATGGCAAGCTGGGAACCAACCAGAAATTCAACCTCTCTATTACGGAAACTCTCATACACTGGGGTAATTTCCACAAGAATCTCTTTTCCGGCATCTTTCCTGTATAAGGGAATCATCGTCCAGTTGCTGCCAACAGTCTGACTGAAACAGTTCTTACCAGACGGTTGCAGACTATATATTGGTTCCCCATCCAAATAGACAGTTACATACTGATGCACTGTGTAGAACGCAAGACAAGTATCCTGATTAACTGTTTTATTGAGAAAAAAGGTATATTTCTTTTTCACACCAATCGGAGCATTGGCATCTTTCACCTCCTCACAGGAATCCGCCTCTACGCAAAAATATCCTGCGCCGGTTCTGCTCTGGGACACCTCTGCATTATCCGTCACACACAGCATTACTAAAAGTATCGCCACTGCCGCCACTGCTACTGTAGACAAAAATAGTGAGCATTTTTGTAAATTCATTCTGCCTCCCTCTTACTAATTGCAATACTCTTCAAACACCTGATGAAAACGTTTTACATTCTCCTGTGGCGTTCCCTGGTAAACAGCAGAACCAGCTACTATAATATTTGCTCCGGCCTCTATAACCGAAGAAACATTGCTCAGTTTCACACCGCCATCTACCTCAATATCTACCTTTCCCTGTAATCCCATAGTTTCCAGCATATCGTATAATTGTGAAATTTTCTCAAGCATTCCGGGAATAAACTGCTGACCACCAAAACCGGGATTCACACTCATAATTAAAACCATATCCACCTTATTCAGAACCCAGCGGATATTCTCCAGAGACGTTGCCGGGTTCAATGCCACTGCTGCCCTGCAGCCCAGTTCATGAATTTGTTCCAGTGTCCGGTCAAGATGACGGCATGCCTCCGCATGTACACATAGAATATCCGCTCCTGCCTTTGCAAAATCTGCAAGGTAACGGCCTGGCTCCTCCACCATCATGTGGACATCAAAAATCTGTTTACTACAGGAACGTATGCTGCCCATAACCCCAGCACCAAAAGAAATATTAGGTACGAAAGCACCATCCATCACATCTACATGAATATATTCCGCCTCTTTAATCTGTTTCACACATTCTCCCAACTTGGAAAAATCCGCAGAGAGAATAGACGGGGCAATTACATATCCTGTTTTTCCGCCACCCAGCCGCTTTTCTGCCATTCTACCATCTCCTTTGCTGCTCTACTTCACTCACCATCTGCTTATAATTCTCATACCGTATCCGACTGATTTTTCCTGCCTGTACTGCATTTTTCACACCGCAATCCGGCTCCTTAAGGTGCATACAACCCAAAAAGCGGCACTCTTTCTCATACTCGGTAAATTCTCCAAAATACTCTTTGATTTCTTCCTTTTCAAACTGATTCACATAGAGAGAACTGAACCCAGGGGTGTCCACAATATAGGTGTCTCCCTCCACATGAAAAATTTCGGAATGTCTGGTGGTATGCCGCCCCCGCTTAATTTTCTCACTGACCTGTCCCGTCTGCATATCTGCCTCGGGAACCAAATAGTTGAGTAACGAAGACTTTCCCACACCGGAGGGTCCTGCCAGTACCGTTGTCCGATTCTGAAGAAGTTGTTTTACTTCCTCGAGTCCTTCCTGTTTTTTCACACTAATAAAGCAAACCTTATAACCGCTGTTTTCGTAGGTTTGCTCTAATTGCATAATATCCCGGTCCTCAACAATATCCACTTTGTTAAAACATATAATTGTGGGAACCTTTTGTTTTTGCATACTCAAAAGGAAACGGTCTAATAGGTTGAAGTTGGGATTCGGCTCTGCCGCCGCAAACACGACCATTGCCTGATCTGCATTTGCCACCGCCGGACGAATCAACACCTTTTTTCTGGGCAATATGGCAACCATATTGCCCAGTTTTTCTTCTTCATTCAGACACTCAATTCGGACATTGTCCCCCACCAGCGGCTTGATGCCCTGGTTGCGGAAAGTTCCCTTCGCCTTACATTCATATATCCCCCGGTCTTCTACAAACACATAATAGAAACCACCGATTCCTTTTATAATTTTACCTGCGAACTCACTCATGTGCTCCCTTTCCCAAATGGCTACTGTGCTTTCAACGTAATGGACTGGGTACTCTTCTTTACACCGTCCAGATATATGGTGATAGTAGCCTTACCAGAAGTGCTGCTCTCCACGTTAATCGGGAAAGGAAAATCATCATGGGTCACAGAAACATCGTAAAGAGGACTGGAACTGCCGTTCAAATATACCGTTAATTTGGCAGAATCCACCTCGGAATCCATAATGTCTTCCAGCATATACGTTCCTTTGTAAGTCACATCACTAGCCGAAGGACCATCGCAAACGGTAATTCCAATGACCGTATCCGTAGTCACCTTTTCTCCCTTGGCATGATCCTGGGCAATGACCTCTCCCTTGTCATAAGCATCGCTGGCTGCCTTAGTAATCTTATATTTCAGTCCCAGATTGTCCAGTTTCTTTTTCGCGTTTTCCAGTGTGTCCCCCACCAGATTCACCATCGTGACTTCTTTTATATCTTTTCCCTGGCTGACCGTTATAGTTACTGTCGTTCCCTTCGGAGCATCCGTATTTCCTTTCGGATCCTGACTGATGACCTTACCTTCCTCAACTGTGTCATCATATGCGTAAGCATATTTTACTTTGAAGCCTTCCTGCTCCAGAACCGTCTTGGCATTCTCGCTCTTGTCGCCCACCACACTGGGAACCGTCACCGTAGATTTTCCGGAACTGACAATCAATTTGATTTCTTCCTCGGTATTCACTTCGTCACCGCCCTGTGGGCTCTGGGAAATTACCTTATTCTCTTCTACCTCATCACTTTCCTGGTATTCGGTGTAGAAGTTTTCAAACCCTTCTCGTGTCAATTTTTCCTTCGCAGCATCGATGTCATCCCCCACTACCGAAGGAAGAAGTTTCTCATCTCCTGCCAGTTCTTCTGTCGTTGCGGTTGCTTCGGTCGTCGTTTCCGGTTTCTTACTCTTCGTACTGCCTCCAAAGGCACCTGCTGCCTTTGCAATCAGGAAAATAATCAGCATCACTACAAGCACTGCCGCCACAACACCGAGAACTTTTGCCAGCCGTTCTAACTTCGGATCCATCTTGTCTTCATCCAGTCCCTCGTCCTCTTCTTCCGGAACCATCTCTTCCGTCTCCGGTTCCGAAACATAGGGCTTCTCGTTTGCACGAGCCTTAATCTCGTTGACTTCATTCTCTTCCATCATCCGGGTCGGAGCGTCATCCAGCAGAGTAGTTAATTTTACAAAATTACCTTTCGGATCGGATTCCACACGGCGCAAATCGGCAATTAGGGCATTGGCAGTTAAATACCGGCGTTCCGGTTTTTTCTGGGTACACTTTGCAATTACCTTTTCAAAACTTGGCAAAATGTCCGGGTAATATTCCCGGGGCGGTATCATCTCATTCTGAATATGCATCAATGCTACCGTCACATTATTGTCACCCTCAAAAGGCACCCGCCCCGTCACCATCTCGTACATAGTAATACCCAAAGAGTAGATATCACTTCTCTCATCACTGAAGCCACCTCTCGCCTGCTCCGGTGAAATATAGTGAACGGAACCGATGGCATTGGAAGACACTGTTGCACTGGTTGCTGCCTTGGCAATTCCAAAATCGGTTACCTTTAAAATCCCAGAAGGAGACACAATAATATTCTGCGGTTTAATATCCCGGTGAATAATATGGTTCTCATGAGCCACTTCAATTCCAGAAGCAATCTGCAAAGAAAAATTCACCGCCTCAGAAACAGACAGATGTCCTTTTTTCTGAATATATTCCTTTAAGGTAATCCCTTCTACCATCTCCATGACAATGTAGTGAATTCCCGCATCATCTCCTACATCGTACACATTTACAATATTGGGATGGGAAAGCCCTGCAGCAGACTGGGCTTCTACCCGGAACTTAGTAACAAACGTTTTGTCATTGCTAAACTCTTCCTTCAAAACCTTTACCGCAACGTGACGGTTTAATCTATGATCCAATGCCTTATATACTACACTCATCCCACCTGCACCGACGGTTTCTACTATTTCGTATCGCTCTGCTATCATCGTACCTGACTGTAACATGGTCTCATCTCCTTATTCATTCATAATCACTACTGCAGCTATATTGTCATATCCACCATAATAATTCGCCTTATCAATAAGATATTTCACCATCTCATCAATATCTCTGTCAGAAGCAACAATATCCCGCAGTTCCTCATCCTCTATCATATTCGAAAGTCCATCGGAGCATAACAAAATGCGGTCTCCCGGAACTACTTCAATCTCAAAAAAATCCGGCAGAACTTCTTCTGCCACACCAACTGCCCTGGTAATAATATTCTTACGGGGATGCCGCCTTGCCTCCTGAGGTGTCAATTCTCCACTGCGCACCAGTTCCTCCACAAGAGAATGATCCAGCGTAACCTGACGAATGACCCCATTATGTATCAGGTATAACCGACTGTCTCCTACATTTACAACGTATCCCTTTCCATTTACAATAGTAACCGCTACAAAAGTGGTTCCCATTCCATAAAAAGACGCATCCGACTGTGCTTCCTGAAATACTTCTTCATTCACCCAGTTCAGAAGGGTGCGCATTACCGTTACCGGATTGGTCTGTTTCGTCTGGTCGGCAAGTTGTACAAACCGCTCTACCGCCAGATGGGAAGCATGGTCACCTGCTTTGTGTCCACCCATACCATCCGCAACAATATATAAATTAGGAAATGCCCCAACAGGCTCATCCGAGCAGAACAAATAATCCTGATTCGTATTACGTTTCTGTCCCACATCTGTATTACCACACGATTTCATTGGGTTCCTCCTTGTCTGTAATCTCTGCGCAACTGTCCGCAGGCGGCCGAAATATCCCGACCCATTTCCCTTCTAATAGTAACATTTATATGATTTTTTTCAAGCATATTTTTAAATTTTTCAATGCTGGCTGTCTCAGACTGACGGTAATCCCGCTCTTTTATGGGATTGACTGGAATCAGATTAACGTGGCACAACAGCCCCTTTAAAAGTTCCGCAAGCATTGCCGCATGCTCCACGCTATCGTTTTGCCCTTTCACCAGGCTGTATTCGAAGGTGACTCTGCGCCCGGTTTGCTCCACAAAATAACGGCAGGCATCCAAAATCTCCTGAATGGTATAACTCTTTGCCACCGGCATCAGTTCCTGCCGCATGGCATCACTGGGCGCATGCAGAGAAATTGCCAGTGTCACTGCCATTTTTGCATCCGCAAACTCCCGGATGCGGGGAACCAGACCACAGGTTGAAACGGTAATGTTCCGCTGGCTGATGTTTAACCCCTCCGGCGAAGTCAGAATCGTAAGAAAATGCATCAGATTGTCAAAATTGTCAAAGGGCTCTCCCGTTCCCATAACTACCACGTTGGAAACCCGTTCCTCAGTCAACTGCTGAATGGCATATACCTGCATCAGCATTTCTGAAGCCGTCAGATTCCGCACCAGTCCATCCAGAGTAGAAGCGCAAAAACGGCAACCCATACGGCAGCCTACCTGGGAGGAAATACACACAGAATTGCCATGTTTGTACTTCATCCAAACGCTCTCAATCACATTCCCATCCCACAATTCAAATAAAAATTTGGTTGTCCCGTCAATCTGGGAAACAAGCCGCTTCACTTCTTTACAGTCGGGCAAAGGATACTCCTGTTGCAATTTCTGTCGCAGTTTCAAGGAGAGATTCTGCATCTTTTCATAATCCCAGATTCCCTTTTTGTGAAACCAGTCATACAACTGTCCGGCACGGAATTTTTTCTCTCCCATTGCCTCTACTGCCTGTACCAATTCCTTCTGTGTCATGGACATTAAATCTGCCATCTTCTACTCCTTCTGTTTCCTAAATTGTGCAACAAAAAAACCGTCCAGCGGCATCACTCCCGGGAGCAGCTGGTACTGCTCCCCTACCGAAAAGTCCGTTCTCTGTTCCAAAAACCATTCCACATTTTCCCCATTCTCGCCGCAGTTTACAGTACAAGTGCTGTAAATCAGAGAACCTCCCGGTTTTACATAACGTGCTGCCACCAAGAGTAATTCCCGTTGCAGTTCTGTCAACTGTTCCTGTTGCTGCAAAGACATACTGTAACAGATGTCCTTCTTTCTTCCCAGAACTCCCAGTCCGGAACATGGGGCATCCAAAAGTACCACATCCACCTGGTTCTCCAATTCTTTTGTGTATTCCCGTCCGTCCTGCACCTGGGTCTGTACATTTGTGATTCCCAGCCGTTCCAGATTCTCCTGGATTTTTTCTACCTTTGCCGCACTGACATCCCGGGCAATCAGACAGTCTGTCTCATCAAGACAGGCTGCAACATGAGCCGTTTTTCCCCCGGGAGCGCTACACATATCCAGAACCAGAAGTGGTGTCTTCTCCCTTTGTTTTTTTTCTACTATTTCCCGCTGTGCCAGAATTCCCGGTATCATAGAACTAACATCCTGAACCGTAAACAATCCTTTCTGAAAACTGTCATACCGGGACAAATAATCTACCCGTTCCAGTCTTGCTGCAATGTCTTCCACTTGTTTTTGCACCCACATAGGAAGAACCTGCTCCATCGCCTCATTGACCGGAACGGGAAGCAGAGAAATTCCCTCCTGCTCCAGCACTTCTTTTAATGTTTCTTCCGAACATCGCAATGGATTGCGCCGGATTACCAAAGGAGCCGTTTCTACCGACGCTGCTGCCATTAACCGCGCCCGTTCCCATCCATACTGGTCGCACCATTGGCAAACCAGCCACTCCGGCAAAGAATACCAGACAGAAAGCCACTTTCGAGGTTGCTGTTCCCGGTCCGGGTAAACAATGCATTCTTTCTGCCGGGCAAGGTTACGCAATACCCCGTTCAGAAAACCGGATAACCGGGCAAATCCCCGTTTTTTCGCCAATTTCACACTTTCATTGCAGGCAGCACTATCCGGTACCCCGTCCAGAAACAAAATCTGGTACGCCCCCATGCGTAACAGACACCGGATGAGGGGTTTACATTTGGAAATCGGGGTTTTGGAAACGCTGTCCACTACATAATCCAACCGAATCCGATACTCCATTACCCCTTCACAGAGCCGCCCGAGAAAGGCTCTGTCCTGTTTGGTCAAATACTGGTGTTTTAAGAGTTGGGCATGTAACGCCTGATTCAATTTGCACTCCTGCCGTTCTACCAGCAGAAGTACCTCTAATGCCAGTTCCCGGATATTTGTTTTCTCCGCCATGCGTCTGTCCTTTCCTGTTCTGCCTTACACTAAAAAACTTCCTTTTATTCTTTCGTGGAAGTGAGTACCACTCCCGGTTCCAAACGGTATCCCCGCAAAAAGGCATCCGTCTGCATCCGCTTTTTCCCCTCCAACTGTAACTCCTCTATCTTAATATAGTCCTTTCCGGTTTTTACAATGAAACAATTCTTATCCACATACACAATCTCTCCCGGAACTGCCTTTGACCCGTTTCCTGCCACTTCCACTGCAGATTCCGGAACCACTGCAGTTCTCCAGATTTTCAAAGTTTTCCCCTGCAGGTAACTATAGGCACTGGGCCAGGGGTTTAATCCACGGACAAGACGCTCAATCTCCACCGCATCATTCTCCCATTGAATATTTCCCAAAGCCTTCGTGAGCATTTTGGCATAACTGCTCTCTTCCTCTTTTTGAGGTGTTCTTTTGGCTGTTCCCTGTTCCAACTTAGAAAGGGTCTCCACCAGCAGTTCTGCTCCTGCCTGTGCCAGTTTATCGTGAAGACTGCCTCCGGTTTCTTCCTCTGACAAGGGAACAACTACCTTGTCAATCATATCTCCCGTATCCAGTCCTTTTGCCATATACATCGTGGTCACGCCACTTTGTGCCTCACCGTTCATCACCGCCCACTGAATGGGTGCTGCACCCCGGTATTGGGGGAGCAGGGAAGCATGCACGTTAATACAGCCATACATCGGAATATTCAATATGGATTCTGGCAGAATCTGTCCATATGCCACAACGACAATGACGTCCGGTTTTGCCTCTTTCAACTGTGCTACCACAGATTCTTCCCGAACTTTTTCCGGCTGCAACACCGGTATATTCTCCCGCACTGCCACCTCTTTTACTGGTGTAAACTGCATTGTTTTTCCTCTTCCCTTCGGCTTGTCCGGCTGGGTGACTACCATTGCCACTTCATGTCCTGCCGCCAGAATCGCTTCCAGTGTATTTACCGCAAAATTCGGTGTGCCCATAAATATTACCCGCATCTTTTTGCTTGCTCCTTTCCCATGCCTGTGCTACTATTCTTCCTCATAATCGTCCACATTACACAGAGGACCATCTGCCACATCCTTATACAAGACTCCATCCAAATGATCATATTCATGGCAGATTGCCCTTGCCAGAAGTTCTTCCCCCTCAATGCGGAACTTGTTCATATGACGGTCATAGGCCTCACATACCACATGATTCGGACGGGTCACTGTGGCAATTTTCCCGGGCAGACTTAAGCAGCCTTCTCCTCCCGTCTGGGAGCCGGACTTTTCCAGAATCACAGGATTGATGAATTCCATCGGACCATCCCCCACATCAATCACAAAAATCCGTTTCAACACACCTACCTGGGGACCTGCCAGACCACAGCCATTCTCTGCCTCCATCGTCTCAAACATGTCATCAATCAACTCCTCGATTCTGGGAGTTACTTCCTTTACCTCTTTGCTGATTTTTCTCAAAATGGGATCTCCATCATACCGCAAATTACGAATTGCCATCTTTCCTACCTCCTGAACTAATACATCGTCATAGGGTCAAAATCAAAATATACCCTGGTTCTTTTAAACTCTTTTTCTTCTCTTATATAGTCTTCTATTTTGTCCTTGCAATAAACCAATGTGTCATATTCCGAATGTTTCAAATAAAGCAGTTTCCGGTACACATCCTGAACCTTGAAAATAGTTGCCTCGCTGGGACCAATCACCTGAAGATGTTCCTCCTTTAGCGAACCAGCAAACACTGCCAGCTGCCGTGCACTGTGCTCCACCTCTTCCTGGCTGTCCGACGCCATAAAAACCGCCAGTATGTGGGAAAAAGGAGGGTATTTCAACAGTTTCCTGTATGCTGTCTCCTCTTTGTAAAAGGTCTCATAATCCTGCCTGGCCGCCGCCTGAATACTGTACTGCTCCGGCTGGTATGTCTGGATTACCATACATCCCTCTTTTTCTCCCCGTCCTGCACGTCCCGCCGCCTGAGTCAGCAAATCAAAGGTACGCTCGGAAGAACGAAAGTCCTGTTCAAAGAGAGACATATCGGCTGCCAGTGCTGCCACCAGTGTAACATTGGAAAAATCATGTCCTTTTACAATCATCTGGGTTCCCACCAAAATGTCTGCTTCCTCATTGGCAAAGGCAGAAAGAATCTTTTCGTGGTCTCCCTTTCTCTTTGTGGTATCTGCGTCCATTCTGAGAATCCGGGCATTGGGAAAAAGTTTTTTCAACTGTTCCTCCACCTTTTGCGTTCCTGTTCCAAAGGCTCTTATATAGCCGGAACCACATTCGGGACATACTTTGGGAAGTGCCGTCTCATATCCGCAATAATGGCAGTGCAGACGGTTGGTATTGTGCAACTTCAGAGAAACATCACAATGAGGACATTTTACTACATATCCGCATTTTCTACAAGAAACAAAACCGGCGTAGCCTCTGCGATTAATGAACAACATACTCTGTTCTCCCCGGTCAAGACATTCCCGCAATCGTTTCTGCAATTGTCTGCTAAACATGCTATAATTTTTTTCCTCCAACTCCTGGCGCATGTCCACCACACAAACGCTGGGCAGGACTGCCTGGGCTGCCCGATGTTTCAGCGTAAGAAGTTGGTACTCGCCCTGCTGTGCCCGCTGAAAACTCTCTACAGACGGCGTGGCGGATCCTAATACCACGCTGGCACCTGCCAATGCGGCACGGGCGATTGCCGTTTCCCGGGCATGGTACTTCGGTGGGCTTTCACTCTTATAACTACTCTCATGTTCTTCGTCGAGAATAATCAATCCCAGATTTGAAAAAGGAACAAACAAGGCGGAACGCGGTCCGATTACCACCTTAACCTCTCCCTTTCGCGCCCGTTCAAACTGGTCATAACGCTCTCCTTTGGAAAGCCGGGAATGAATTACCGTTACCAGTTCTCCAAAGCGACTGGCAAAACGGCGGACTGTCTGGTACGTTAAAGCAATCTCCGGTATGAGAACAATTGCTTCCCGTCCCTGCTGCAAAACGGTTTCAATCATTTTTAAATAGACCTCCGTCTTACCGCTGCCAGTTACCCCATATAGCAGGTAGGTGCGAAATATTCCCTGCTCATAATCTCTGCAAAATAAGTCGCAGACACTTTGCTGCTCTGAATTCAACGAATGAGAAGGAATTCCTCCCA
>JAQXNR010000084.1 GCA_029098105.1 Lachnospiraceae bacterium | reverse complement strand
GCTTAAGGTTGTAATCAGGCGATTTATTTTGTTGGAATTTTTGCGTGTATAGTTATAATTTCCAGCGGTTAAATATGCTGTTTGCTGTTCACCATATTTTTCACAGAAGTAATATGACAACATGGATTTTAGCTGTCTTTCCACATGTAATATGTATTTAAGAAAGAGGTTCTCAATTCTTCATCAAAGTAATAAAAGGCGGTAATTTCTTCAAAGGTGACACCATGTAGGTAATTCCCTGATGGCTTATGCTTAAATAAATCTTTATATCCGCCAATCAATGAAAAATAGCTTAGTTTTTGTAATGTTATTTTGGCAAATTAAGGATCAGAAATAACAAGCTGTTTTTCTTTTTCCAGTTTTTCAATTTGCTCATCATATGTGAGAAATGTTTTGTTAGCCATCTCTGAATCCTCCTTTGTTTTGTGGCAATAAAAAAGTGGAGCCCACGCATGGAACTCCACCGGCTGCGGGCATCGCAAGTTTCCGCAGCGCAACCATTAAATATAATATACCATCGAAGACAAAAGCTGTCAAATGGATTTTTAGTGGTATTGATAGTTTATGCGTTTTTATTTGTAGTTATTCTGTTTGTGTTAAGAAACTTATCCCTATACTCAATCGCCTTCTCTGGCTTTTTCCATCGTGCATACAGATTATTGAGATACCGATAGGTTGTCTTCATATAGTCATTATCCGTTCCTACAGCATTTCCAATAATACTCTCGGCCCTGTATTTTGCAACCCCAAAGTGTAATAAAATGCAAAGCAAAAATGTAACACCCTAGAGAGTTATTGAGTTGCTGAATTCTTCATAAGGGAATGTTCAAATCTCCAACTGTCTCTGTCAAAGACAATCAGATGACTGTGATGAACCAGACGATCAATTAATGCCGCTGTTAACTGGTCGTCATAAAAGATTCCATTCCATTTGCTGAATTCTATATTTGTTGTAAGTATCAGGCTGCGTTTTTCATAACAGTCTGCAATTACCTGAAATAACAGCTGGGAACCTTCGGCATCAAACGGAAGATAACCCCATTCATCGCATATAAGCAAATCCAGTTTGCTTAGTTTATTTAGTAGTTTTGTAAGTGAACCTTCCGACTTGGCATCGGTCAGTTCATTTACCAATGTTGCAGTTTTATAAAATCTTACTTTCTTTCCCTGCATACACGCTTCTACACCAATCGCAGTAGCCATGTGGCTCTTTCCAGCTCCATTCCGTCCATACAGGATAAGATTTTCATTCCTATCCATGTAATCCAGAGATTTTATTCCATCTATGCTTGTGGTGTTCGGAATTATAATCTTATTGAAATCATATCCTTCAAAAGTTTTTAGGTTGTCAAATCCTGCTTGTTTTAAGCGCAGTTTTTTTCTTTTTGTATTGCGGTAATCCATCTCAGCCCGAAGAACACTTAACAGATATTCCTGCGGGGTAGTTCCGGACATGGAAAGTGCGTTTTCTGCAAAGGTTGTGCTAAGTCGCAGTTCTTTACAACACGCATAAATCTGTTCTTTCATAATGCAGATACCTCCTTTCCAAACAGGGTATCATATTTATTGTTGTCAACATCATAACTCGGCATTTGTATGACATGACATCCTAGTTGCATTGGTTGCATCTGCTGCACTCCTGATGTAAGAGTCCGGTAGGCAGCAAGCACACTGTCTGCATCTTTCACGCCATTACTGATTGCAAATGCAAGTGCTTCTTCTGCAGTTCGCATGTCATGTTTCTGCAGCATCGTGTACAGAGATGTTAATCCTTTCCGTTTTCCTTCGGCATTCTGATTTCCAAGGTATTTCTGCCAGTTATCCGGAAGTTGTTGGTAAAACTCTGTATATTTTATTGCAGCAGGACGTTTTGACATCAGATTGATGTATGGAAGCCAGTTCATAGACTCTTTTCCTTTTCCGTAAAGCCTTGGATGTTCCATGATAACTTCATAAGATTTGTTTAAAATCCAAACCTTGTCGGAAGAGGCTTTTATGTAAACTTCTTCTTTTGCATACTTGGGTGAAGTAGAATAAAGGTTGTTGTCAAACATTACTTTTGCATAATTATTCGTTTTTCTTGGTTCCAGAATAAAGATTTCATATGGTATTTCGTTAAGGGGAAGCATTTCCTGTATATCTTCCTGAAACAATGTTTCTATAGGCATCTTTTTGATATAATGCTCCCGCTTTGCATCTTTTTCACAGGCCGTAAACAGTGACTGGTTAAAAGTATTAAAATCCAGTATGGTTGGAACCGGAACAAACATGTTTCTGCGTTCATATCCCACCTTATTTTCCACATTTCCTTTTTCCCATCCTGCTGCACTGTTGCAGAAAGCCGCTTCAAAACCATAGTGAACCATAAATCGCTCAAAGCCTTTGGTCAGTATATGCTCATGTCCTTTCTCCACATGTGCTACGGCACTGGAAAGATTGTCAAAAACAATCCGGCTGGGAACCTTGCCTATGTGCTCAAATATAGTTCTCATTCCCTGAAGAAGACACTGCTGGTTTTCGCCGCCAAAAATCTGGCAGTAAGACTGATTGCTGTATGGAAATGACATAGTAAGTTTCAGGGCGTCAACCATGTCTCCTGAATTGCTGATATAAG
>JAQXNR010000083.1 GCA_029098105.1 Lachnospiraceae bacterium | reverse complement strand
GGTGTTGTGCATGAAGAGGAAGGAACAGAAAGATACTATGGGATATTCTATTTGGACCGCAATTCTACTTATGACCTGTATCTTGAGGACTCTTCCGGTAAGCAAATAAAGATTGCAACGGCATATTGTTATGGAGATAAAGCATCAGATACCATTAACCTTGGTAATGTAATTGAGACGGTATATACAGATTCGTTAACAGAGTCGTTACCGGAAGTGCAGAATTATGATTTTTTGCAAATCGTATATGAAGGAACACCGACGCGCTTAGGAACCATGAGTAAAGACGATAAAATAACGTTATTTGAAGAAGGAATCTATACAATAAAGGGAGGGACATATGGAGTTCCTTATTCAGAATTCCCCGTATTGGCAACGTTGACGCTGAAGGATGGTATTTTTACCTATAGTAGTAACTAATAGAAAAGGAAGAAACACGATGTATCAAAGAACAAAGAAAATGCTAAGTTTTTTGCTGGTGATGGCATTGCTTAGCATGCAATTACAGAAGGTTTTACCAACTGTGGTAATAACGGATGCAACTACAACAGAAACTCCCACTGATACAACCACAGAGGCGGTGGCTGTCCAGTCTACGGTGTCAGATGCGACAACGCAGTTTCCAGCGCAATCTGCCACCACAGAGCAGACAAGTGAAACGACAGAGAGTGTTAGTTCACCTAAAAAAGTCGTAAAAAAGAAAAACGGGTGGGTGACAAAGAAAAAGAAAAAATATTACTACATCAATGATAAATATGTGACGGGCTGGAAGAAAATTAAAGGAAAAACGTACTACTTTAATTCTAAAGGTGTGTTGCAAAAGAATATGATGGTTGAGAAAAATAAGTATGTGAATGAAAAAGGAGTTTTAGTGGACAAATCTAAGATTTATTCATATAGTAAAAAGTCTTTGCAGTCATTAAAGAACAGTTTACAGAAAGAGACTCAAAAGTATTCAGGCACGTATTGTATCTATGTAAAAAATTTAGATACTAATGAGTACATGACCATTAACAATAAAAAAATGAAAACGGCAAGTGTCATCAAATTATACAATATGGGAACAGTATACGATCAAATTGAGAAGAAAAAACTCAAAGAGACATCTCAAATCCGTTCTTATTTGAATAGTATGATTACAGTAAGCAGTAACGATGCTTACAATGAATTGTTAAAATGCATTGGACATGGGGATGTTCGGACTGGCATTCGTTCGGTTACCAAATTCAGCCATGACCATGGGTATAAAAATACCAATGCCGGAGGAACATTGAGTCCGTCTTATTTTAGAACCGTTTGGCTGAGTTCCAGTTATTCTACACCACAGGATTGTGGGCATATATTGGAAGATATTTACCGGGGAAATCTGGTGAGCGAATCGGCATCGGCGAAAATGCTGTCTTTACTGAAGCATCAGCAAAGAAAAGGGAAAATTCCGGCAGGTCTGCCCAAGGGAGTAAAAAGTGCGAATAAGACTGGTGAATATGGAAGTCGTCAGCATGACGCAGCCATTGTATTTTCAAAAAAAGCAGACTATGTCATTGTTATTATGTCGGAAGGAGATGGTGCAGCCATTAGTCATATCCAGCATCTGTCGCGGATGACATATGATTATTTTAATTAAATCATTAAGTAGTGTTAACAACCAATAGTAAGAAAGGACAATCAAAACGATGAAAAAAAGAAAAATAAGTTTTATGAAAAGAGTGATGAGTTGGGTGCTGCTTTGTGCAGTTGCTTTTGGATGCGTAAGTGGCATTACAGTTACCAATGCTGCAAAGAAAAAACCTTTGGTTGGTGTAACTTATGGCGATTATTATGATAGCCAGTCTAAAACTATGAAATTATATGAAGGGATGCAGTGGAGTCCTATGGTTACCTATGAATATGGTGAAAAAGATGCCGAGGACAATGTGTTGATAGACGAAAGTGTTGGTACATTAATAGGTGCCAGTTTTACATCCAATAATAAGAAAGTTGCTACAGTTGACGAAAACGGTATCATCACAGCGAAAAAGGCGGGAACTGCGAAAATTAAGATTGCATCGCAGGAATTGAATCAGACGATTACGATAAAGGTATTAGCAATAGGAAAGGTGAATAAAAAGAATCTTACAAAAGAAGCAAAATTAAAATCTGACGATTTTGATTGGCCACTTTTTATAACTTATGACAATACAGACCAGGATGTGAAGAAGGGATATGTAAAAGCAAACAAAGGATATAAGTGTTCTCTCTATTCTGTTCGCCAGTATAAGCAGCCAAACGGCAAATATCGCTATGTTTTTGCGTATCAGGTATTGAACAAAAAAGGGAAAGCGATTAAGGGAGTAAAATTGGTGGAATTGCCAGTAGAGCAAGTAATGGGATATTGGGGATTGTGTGTTGAGTGTGAGAAGTTTAAAGGTGTTGCGGCTTCTTTTGTCAAAGGGGAGGAAACAATGCACTGGCAAACGATGCCTTACCCTACAAAAGCAGAACTGAAACAGAAACGATTGTATGCAAGAGAGAATATATACAAGTCAGAGGATGATTACTATAAAGCAACGCTTCGATATGGATGGCGTAATATGTGTGCATGATTCCGTTCTCAACTCCTTCAATAAATAAAGTTTGAACAAAAAAACGGCTGTGATTATAATATATTTTGTGATATATTTAATTATAGCCGTTTTTTTAAACTTTGGAGGTGCCTATGAGAATGAAAAGAAAAGTACGAAATGTGATATGTTTCTTGCTTGCTATAGTTATGATTGCCCAAATATACCCTGTGTATGCTGAGGAAGAATATAACTATACCGATGCGAATGGAGTGGACTATGTATATACCGATACAGGCGTACTGCTGTCGGTAGAAGGAGTAGTGGGAGCCCTCGATTTGACCGAAATGGCGACGGCAAAGAATATTACAATTAAGGCAATTGGAAATGGTGCGTTTCAATATTGTAGTACGATGACTTCGGTAAACCTTCCTGCGAGTGTGGAAATCATTTCTCCATCCGCATTTTATAATTGTTCTAGCCTTTCTGAGATTACCTATGAGGAAGGTTCGAAACTTACCACGATTGGCGACTTCGCTTTTACCTTTGATAGTCTATTGACTGATTTTCATCAGGAAGGGACGGTAGCAAACGGAAGTTTTAATTTCCCGGAGGGACTGACCAGAATTGGTTCCTATGCATTTGAATCGACATCACCGATTACGGCTACGATTCCCGAGAAAGTTTCGATTATTGGTGAATCTGCTTTTGAATATTCAGAGACTTTGACGGTGGTGAACATTAAAAATGATTCTGTTGTGATTCAGGTAGATGCTTTTTTGAGTACAGTTATAATCTATGCAAATGAAGGTTCTACCGGTCAGGCATATGCTACGGCAAATGGAAATACATTTGAGCAACTTCCCCAAGACCAGGAGCCGGCTACAACCACAACGCAAGTTCCGGCTACGACCACGACGCAAGTTCCGGCTACGACTACGACGCAAGTTCCGGCTACGACTACGACGCAAACTAGCACGGTGCAGACACCTAAGCAAGGTGAAAAATATACGGTTGGTGGATTAATCTATAAGGCAGCCAGTGAATCGACAGTTGTATTTCTAAAGCCTGCGAAAAAATCAATTACCAAATTGGTTGTTCCGGATTATGTTACCATAAAGGGTCATAAATATGCTGTGACAGGAATTTCGGCAAAAGCCTGCTATAACCTGAAGAAATTAAAAAATGTAAAGATTGGTAATCGTGTTTCTACGATTGGGAAACAGGCATTTGCAAACTGCAAAAAACTGCAGAAGATTACCATTGGTACGGCACTTACAAAAATTGGTGAGAACTGTTTTAGGAATGACAAGAAGTTAAAAACCGTTACGATTAAAAGTAAAAAACTGAAAAAAGTAGGAAAGAATTGTATGAGGGGAACCAGTAAGAAAAAATTCATAGTTCCCCAAACATGTATTTCAAAATATAAGCTCTTATTCAGCACAGCAAAATAAGAAAGCAATAATGGATTTGCAGTTGCAGGTTGCTCAATCGGTAAAGGAATCATAAGAATCCTCTTCTGGTAAGGCAATGAAGTCATCTTTGTTCTCGGTTGCTTTTTTATTCGTATTGCTCTTGCTGACTGTGTTGCGTTGTTCGGTCTGACTCGACGCAGCAGTTGTTTTGGACTGTGTTGAAGAAATTGTTTCTGTGGTGGTATTTTTCTCTTGCTCAGTTGTGGAATCCGTTTCCGAGGAGGTATTCTTCTCTCGTTTTGTTGTAGGAACAATGTCGACAAAAGTGTCTTCTGTCAACTGATTTGTGAAAAAAGCAGGTACTTTTGTCAGTATGCCTGACTTACTGGTTCCGAGTCCGTTGTAGAACAGAAGAATTCCAACCAGGAGAATTCCGAGAACAATCCACTTCATGGAATGCAATAGGATATTCTTGTGAGATTGCTGTGCAGTGCAGTTTTTGGGAAAACGCACTGAAAGTGGCGGAATCAGCATTGCCTGATAAAGCGCTTCCATCGTCTGGTAACGGTGGGCTGCCTGGGGACAGAGCCCCTTTTCGATGGCTTTTGCCTGCCAGGAGAGAATCGGTGCATAGTCAGACAGAGAAGGCAGTTCATCATTTTGAAGCCGCATTACCGATTCGGGTGGGGTCATTCCGGTCAAGGCATAGTATATCGTTGCACACATGCCATAGACATCTGTCCAGGGACCGAGTTTACCGTTTGGGAAGTATTGTTCCGGGGGTGCAAATCCATGCTTTAAAATTACTGTTTTAGATTCCTGTTCAGTCATACTTTCAAGGTTTGCAGAACCAAAATCAATGAGATGGAATTGATTGTCGGTTCCGAGAATCAGATTGTCCGGACTGATGTCTCCATGAAGTAATCCTTTTTTGTGTACCTGAATCAAAT
>JAQXNR010000082.1 GCA_029098105.1 Lachnospiraceae bacterium | reverse complement strand
ATGACATAAAGTCAGTAAGACCCCTTGAAGACGACGAGGTAGATAGGTGGAGTGTGGAAGTGCAGCAATGCATGGAGCAGAGCCATACTAATCGGTCGAGGGCTTGTCTTAAAAGGTAGAAGGAAAAGAAGAAAGAAAGCGAAAAGATGTTGACTGTGTGCAGTTTTTAGTGTATAATACACTTGCATTTGGCCCGGTGGCTCAGTTGGTTAGAGCGCCGCCCTGTCACGGCGGAGGTCGTGGGTTCGAATCCCATCCGGGTCGCTTCTAATATATTTAGAAATATAATTTCATATATTAGACCAATGTGGAATCTTAGCTCAGCTGGGAGAGCATCTGCCTTACAAGCAGAGGGTCACAGGTTCGAGCCCTGTAGGTTCCACTTTGCCGATGTGGCTCAATTGGCAGAGCAGCTGACTTGTAATCAGCAGGTTAACGGTCCAAGTCCGTTCATCGGCTTTTATTTTTTAACATAAGTTAAAAAATAATATGGATGGATTCCCGAGTGGCCAAAGGGGACAGACTGTAAATCTGCTGCAATTTGCTTCGGTGGTTCGAATCCACCTCCATCCATTTCCTATTTTTTAGGAAGTAGGAATTTTTTTTATTTTATTTCATATAATAATATTACTAACGCGCTGTGGAGCAATTGGAAGCTCGTCGGGCTCATAACCCGAAGGTTGCTGGTTCAAGTCCGGTCGGCGCTACTTAAAACCCTTGATGATTCAAGGGTTTTTTAATTATAGATGTTTATAATAGAAGATGGCAAGTTGTGTGCGGTCGCGTAAAGCCAGTTTTTCCAGAATGATGCTTAAATAGTTTCGGACGGTTCCTTCGCTTAAATATAATTCTTCAGCAATTTCTTTGTTGCTCAGACCATTTGCAATCAGTTCAATAATATTGTATTCTTTTTCGCTAATTTGGTATTGTTCATAGGAAAAAGAAGTTGTGGGATTCATTAAATCGGGAATTTTGGAAATAATTTCGTTGCCGAATACATTTTGCCCGGAATAGACCGCCTTTAAAGCAGGGATGATGTTCTCATATTCCTGTTTTAAAATATATCCTTTTGCTCCAAGGTGCAGTGCTTCAATGATATATTCATCATCCAGGAAGGTAGTTAAAAATAGGATTCTGGCATTTGCATCTTTTTCTAATATTTTTTTTGCGGCTTCAATACCTGTCATATGTTCCATTCGGATGTCCATTAAAAGTACGTCTGGTTTTACTTCTTCGTAAAGGGTAATGGCTTCTTTTCCATCGTTTCCGGTGGCAAGTACACTTATAGAAGAATCTGTTTCCAGAATCATTTTTAAAGAGGTGGTTACCAGTTTGTCGTCATCTACAATTAATATATTCATAGTGTTCTCCTTATTGTTATATAATGAATAGGTAATTGTGAAATAGTATGTTTTTAATATAATAAAATCTATTTATATGGAGGTATTTTGCTTATGGGTTGTTTTGCAGGCAATTGTCATGGCAATTTTTTTGGTATGGAAATGTTGATGCAAAATCCTTTTTCCATGCTAAAATTAATAATTCCATTTAATGTTTTTATTCGTTCCCGCATGTTGCTTAAACCAATTCCTTCTTTATACGAAATGTATTCCTCTATTTTTTCAGAAGAATGCCCACTGTTCGTCAGAGGAGGAGTTCCGTTGTCGCAGAATACATATTTATAAAAGGATGGATGCTCCACCATTGAGATGGTTATTTTTGTAGCATTGGAGTGTTTCATTGCATTATTCAATGCTTCTTTTGTAATAGAAATGAAGCAATATTTTACTTCTTTTGGAATGTATTTGGAAATGTCGTAGTCCAGTTCAATATTGCAAAAATCAAATTCAGCAATCAGTTGTTTTATATTGTTTTCCAAATCAATGCTTTCGTTGTGCAGGTTATGTACACTGTTTCGAATACTGTTCATAGCCTGGTCCAAAGTTTCTTTTAAGTTCTGGTAAGGCTCATTCAGGGCTTCATTTTTATTAACTGCAATCAGAGCACCTACCTGCAAAATACTTCTGGAAAGCATGTGTCCCACATTGTCGTGAATTTCTCTTGCAATGCGGTTCCGTTCGTTTAAAGTGGCTATGTTGATTTCATAGTCCTGCTGTTTTAACAGGTTCTCATTTTCATGTTCCAGGTTTATTTTATGCTCATTGTAAGTATCCTGTATTGTGTTGATGTCTTTTTTATTTTTCAGTATAATCTGTGTTTTTACTGCTATTGAAAAGGAGATGATGGATTGCAGAACGAATAAGGAAAATAGCAGAAAGAGTATATCTGTATCTCTGTACAATTCTCTTATTCCAATGGCAGAATGGTCTTTTTTTATCATCATATTTATAATTGGAATTAGAAACAGAGTTAGGTATTGTTTTGGAAGTTGGGAAACGCAATCGTATAGTATGATTGGTAAAAACAGTATGTATTCCGGAACAAAGCAGGATAGGAAAAGATTGAACAGGAGAATCATAATGAAAACGGTTTTGTATTTTTCATATGTGTAGGCATTCATAAAACTAGTGGATGCAACAGACAAGAGGAATAATACGATTGTCTGGGCAGAAATTTCCAAATAGTGTAAATATATAAATGAAAATAAGTATAATATTATTTTGTCATACAATAAAATCATAGCGCAACCTTTCTGCTGTAATGCTGCAACGTAAATTGGAATATACAGTTGAATTGTATTGTTATTTATAGAATAACATATTTCTTATTTTATGAAAACTAAAATAACTTTCGGAATATGACATTTGTCACGTGGAAGAAATGACATTGTTCACTTTAGAAAAGGTTTGAAAACTGGTAAAGTTAAGATACGATAAATAAAGAATATAAACATTTTATGCAGTGATTACGAAGGGAGATTCGATTTATGGAAGCAGTAGTAAAGATTGAAAATTTAGTAAAACGGTATGGAGATTTGGTAGCATTAGATCATTTTAATCTTGAAATCATGGAGGGAGAGGTATTTGGATTACTGGGTCCGAATGGTTCCGGTAAGAGCACTACAATTCACTGTCTGCTTTCTTTATTGCAATACGACAAAGGCGACATTAAGGTATTTGGTGAAGAAATGAAACCGGACAGTTACCATTTGAAAAAAGATATTGGGGTCATTATGCAGAATGTAGCAGTATTTAATACTTTGACAGTAGAGGAAAATATTGACTATTTTTGTGGACTGTATGTGAGTGACAAAGAGGAGCGCAAAAAATTGGTGGAGGAAGCCATTGATTTTGTGGAGTTGAAGGATTTTAGAAAGTTTTACCCGAAGAAATTGTCAGGGGGATTGCTTAGAAGATTAAATATTGCCTGCGGAATTGCCCATAAGCCAAAATTGATTATACTGGATGAACCGACTGTGGCGGTAGACCCTCAGAGCCGTAATAATATTCTGGAGGGAATCAAGAGGCTGAATCAAGAGGGTGCCACTATTATTTATACCACTCATTATATGGAAGAAGTGGAACAGATTTGTACCAGAATTGCAATTATGGACAAGGGAAAATGTATTGCGGTAGGAACTAAGGAAGAATTGAAAAATATGGTGAAAACAGGTGAGACAATACAGGTGGAAATTCCCAGTCTGACAGAGGAGAATCTGAAGGAAATCCAGCAACTTCCTCATACTTACAAAATGAATTATGAGAATGGTGTATTGAAAGTTCAGTATACAAAAGGAAAACATAACCTGATACATCTTCTGGATTATTTTAGAGAAAAGGATATTGTGTTTGGCAGGGTAACTTCAGAATTGCCTACATTAAATGATGTATTCCTGGAGATTACAGGAAAGGAACTGAGAGACCGTTCCTAGAACAGGGAAAAGTATGGATTTTGAATTAGGAAAGCAGGGAAGATTATGAAATTATTTTATTACCAATTAAAAAATATTTTAAAGACAAAAGAAACGGTATGGTGGACCGCCGCTTTTCCTTTGGTTCTGGGTACACTTTTTTACCTTACTTTTGGAACGGCGAATGTAGATGACCAGTTTTCAAAAATTCCAGTAGGCGTAGTATGGAATCAGGAGGATGCTTATTTTGCTTCTGTTTTAGACGAAGTAGAGGGAGATTTGTTCGAGACTACAGATTATGAGGAAGAAGATGCAAAAAAAGCACTGCAAAAAGAAAAAATTGATGCCTATATCGTAGTAGGAGACAGCATTACAATGAAGACAATGAAGTCTTCCATACAGGCAAGTATTGTAGAAGTATTTCTGAATGAATATTTGAGTTATAAGAGTGCCATTGAGACGATTGCAAAGGAACATCCGGAAAAACTGGCAGAACTGGTAGGACAGATTTCTGATGACAGCAAAGGAAGTATAACAGTAAAAGATGATTCTGTGGATATGGATGATTATAATCCCTATATCACCTTCTTTTATGCTCTGGTTGCCATGACTTGTCTGTTTGGAGGATTTTTAAGTCAGGGAAGCATATCTGAACTTCAGGCTGACCAATCTGCTCTGGGAGCGCGAAAAAATATTGCACCTATAAGTAAAATGAAACTTCTGGTGGTAGATGTATTGACTACATGGTTGGTGTCTTTTACAGAAATTATGATTGCCCTGTTCTATCTGGTAGGTATTTTAAAACTGAATTTTGGAGCAGATTTAAAATACATGATTATTCTGGCATTGGCTGGAAGTTATTTTGGAAATAGTCTTGGAATTTTTACAACTATTTTTGTAAAGGGTGATTTTGGAAAGAAGAATGCTGTTCTGCTTACAATCAGTCTCGTATTTTCTTTCTTTGGAGGTTTGATGTTTGCCAATATGATTGATATTGTGGAGCATCATATTCCTGTGCTAAACCGCATTAATCCTGCGGCATTGATGGTGCACGCATTCCAGAGTTTGCAAATTTACGGTGATACCAAAATATTCTACCGAAATTTGTTGCTGCTGATGATTTTTGCAATCGTGATGAACATCGCAAGTGTATGTATTTTAAGGAGGAAACGCTATGCAAATATTTAAAACCTATTTCCGACTGGTGAACCGGAAGAAAAATGTTATGTTAATTTATATTTTGGTGTTTATAGGTCTTGCAACTGCGTTTACAAAAATGGGAAAAGAAAACGATACCATTAAAAAATATACGCAGCAGAGTGTGGACATTGCGGTTATAGACCGGGACCAGAGTACACTGTCAAAGGCACTGAAAAAATATTTGGGCGAGCATAATAAAATTGTAAAAATCAAGGATGAGGAAAAGGCAATTAAGGATGAATTATACTGGAGAAATGTGGAGTATATCCTGATTATACCAAAGAATTTTCAGGAACAGGTAGAGCAGAATAAAAATGTACAGTTGATTTCTAAAAAGGTAGAAGATGCTGCAAATGCCACTTATGTGGATGAGGAAGTTACTTCTTTTATGAATCTGCTGCAGTTTTACCAGAAATCGGATTATTCTATTGAGGATGCCATTTCCCATGTGCGAGAGGACTTAAAGCAGGAAGCATCTGTTTCTATGGTTTTGAAGGAGAATGGGGAGAGCGCAGAAAAAGAAGCAAATGAAGGATACTATTATTTTCACTATCTTCCCTATGTGTTGATTGCAATAGGAATTCTGGCAGTGAGTTCCATTTTGATTATGTTTTACCAGGAAGATTTGAGAAAGCGCTGTATTTGTTCTTCCATGGAATTGAAAAAACAGAATAGGCAGTTGATTCTTGCAAATACATTGTTTTGTATGGGAATTACCGTTGTATTTATTATAATAGGAGTCATTTTAACAGGAGGGGAATTGGTAAAACAGGTTAATCTTTGGTTCTATTCTATCAATGCTATCATATTTATGCTGGTTATCATTTCTCTGTCATTTCTGCTTGCCAATCTTATGAACTCTGAGACGGCAATCAATGGATGCAGCAATGTGTTCAGTCTGGGATTTTGTTTCCTGGGAGGTATTTTTGTTCCTCTTTCCATTATGCCGGATGCAGTTGTAAAGGCAGCGCACTTTGTGCCTTCTTACTGGTATGTAATGGCAAATGAAAATGTGACTTATATGACGAAGGTGACGCCTTCTTTCCTAAAAGAGTTTTTTACTAATGTGGGAGTGGAATTCTGTTTTGCAGTAGCGTTGCTCAGTGTTGGATTGATGGTCAGTAAAAAGAAAAGGGTATACCGGTAATTTCATTCATGTGTGAAAAACGACCATTCATAAATAATTTGGTAAAATCCTTTGTTCTTATGTATAATAAAGTATATATAGGAACGGAGGATTTTTTATGATTTGTAAAGTTGCATGTTGCGATGATGATAGAAAACAACTCGAACATATTAAAAAGTATTTTGAGACATTAAGTATACAGACAGATTTGGAGTTTGATTATGATATAGTACTTGAAATAAATTAAA
Organism: Lachnospiraceae bacterium; assembly: GCA_029098105.1. Lineage (GTDB taxonomy): Bacteria > Bacillota > Clostridia > Lachnospirales > Lachnospiraceae > NC2004. The sequence goes on along the minus strand of JAQXNR010000082.1, from coordinate 10,766 downwards.
AAAATGAAATTATTGGTTGACAAAATTATTTCCCTTTGTTATACTCTAATAGTTGCGTGAGGCGTAACGAATGCCCAGATAGCTCAGTTGGTAGAGCAAGGGACTGAAAATCCCTGTGTCCTTGGTTCGATTCCGAGTCTGGGCAGGAAGAAAGAATCATTACCATTCGGTGGTGGTTCTTTTTTTATTTCACAAAAAAAATACAAAAACCTCATTTCTTTCGCACATTTGATGACTACAATGAATACTGTTAGAATTTGAACATAAGGAGTGATTAGAATGAGTTTTAAAAAGAACATAAGATTTCGAACAAGTATCCGGCGCCTTGCAGCCTTTGTGCTGGTGGTAGCGATGGTACTGGGGTTGAATGGAATGACCGAATTCGCAGCAATGCCATCAGTTCAGGCAGCGGCAGCCAGCGGGGATGCGTCCGGTCAGGCATCTACTACAACCACAGCGCAGGTAACAACGACGACGCAGGCAGCTACCACAACACAGGCAGCAACTACTACCCAGGTACCGTCTACCACACCGGCTCCGGTTGCAAAGTTGGAAGTCAGTGACCAGACAATGACCAGCATTACTGTGTCATGGGCAGCAGTCCCTGGTGTGGATGGGTATATTTTGCAGACCTATAACTACACGACTAAAGTGTGGGACCCGGTAGATACCATTGTTGCAGATGCGTCTCTGACGAACTACACATATGTAGTCAACGATATGAATGCAGGAACAACCCATCGTTTCCGTATTTCTACTTACATTGGAACAACAGCCAATGCATCCCCTGTGGTGAAGTCGATTAAAACAGGTTGCAAACCGGGAGTTCCCAGTATTACCGTTTCAAAGGGAGACCAATGTGCCCGTATTACATGGAATGCGATAAAATCTACAGGGTACTATGTATACCAGAAGACCGGAGATGGAGAATATGAGAAGATTGCAACGATTTCCGGTTCCAGCACGACGACGTATTTGGCAAAGCCTTTGACAAATGGAAAGAGTTACAGTTATAAGGTAACTGCTTATTCTACCTTTGCGGCTACGGATGACGGGTATGCTTACAGCAATACGCTGGAGGGAAGTTCTTCCAATGAAGAGACGATTACTCCGGGAAGTGTCAGCAAGACTAGCAGCAGCCCCTATTTGTATTCTACGGTTACCCAATTCAAGGCAAGTCCGGCGTATAAAACTTATGCTCTTGCAAAGAAAGTGAACACAACAAAATCCTTTATTACACCGGGTGTTGCAACTACAAACGTAGATGGTATTAATTCTTCTAATTTTGTGGTACAGGGTAATGTATGTGCAGGTTCCTACTATTTGATTGGTGCCTATGACAGCACAGGAGTAGAGAACTCAGTTATTTATGTAATGAAACGTTCCACCCATAAATATGTTATGACATTGGTGTTGCCTAATAAGGAAAAAATAACAGACATGGCTTACGATGGAACGAATGTGTGGATGACAGCCGGGGACTATGTGGCATGTGTCCGGTACAAAACGATTACCAGCAAGATTTCAACCGGAATGGACAGCACTAATATTTCCTACATGAACACATATACAACGGTAAGTAAGCCGACCTATATGGCATATTACGATGGCGTTTTGTGGGTAGGTACTTACAGTTCTTCTAAGAACTATATGAGCGGTTATACGATTGGAAATAAAACCAGCAAGAAACCGACACTAACCTACTATAAGAAAATGCAGATGTTTGGAAAAACAAAGGCAATTGAGATTGATTCCAGTGGATATTTATATGTGATTCGCTCCCATCAGGTGAAAAAGGGATTGAGCGGGTATGTTTCTCAGATTCGCACTTACCTGCCAACATGGAATACTTCTTCCGGAACTGTGAAGAAGAACAGCAACAAAAAGATTTGCAAACTTCCGGCAATGGCAAGTGGCGTTTCCTTCTATAATACCTATGCCTATATTCAGTTCGAATCTGCCAAGGAAGAAGAGTGTAAATACCCCACAGACCGGAGTTGGGCAGTCAAATTAACGAATTTAAGATAGTTTTTTTATAATTGTAAATTGTATGGGTAAATGCCGATACCATCAAAAGCGATGAACGGCATTTACCCGTTTTTATTATGTTAAATAATTACTGTATTTAAGTTTTGTGCTATACTATAATAAGATTGGAAAAAACGTAGAGTTTATTTATAAATATGGAGGTCGTGGAAAATGGATATAAATAAAGTATTAGAAGGACTGGATGAATTGTTTGCCGAAGCGAAGATTAAGGAGGTGATTCCCTACCTGACCGATGCCTGCCACAAAGCGGAGCAGGAGGGAGACGCAGGTAGTATGCTTTCCATTTTGAATGAATTGATTGGGTTTTGCCGGGAGTCCTGTCAGTATGAGGAGTCGATGGCTTATGCGAAGGATGCGGTTTTGCTGATTGAGAAGGCCGGTTTTACCGGAACAATTCATCATGCAACTACCCTGCTTAATATTGCAAATGCTTTGCGGGCAGCAGGACATTTGGAAGATTCTCTTAGTACCTATCAGCAGACCGGGCAGATGTATGAGCAACTGCTGTCACCGGATGATTTTGGATTTGCGAATCTCAACAACAATATGAGTCTGTTATATCAGGAGATGGGAGATTTTCAGGCAGCAGCGGATTGTCTCAAAAAAGCACTTTCCATCGTGGAGAAATACCCGGGTAAAGAGTGGGAACTGGCGGTTACCTATACGAATCTTGCCAATACCTATCTGCAGTTGGTGCAGGGCGGAGAAAACAGCGGGCAATTGCAGGAGGAAGCCGTTATATATGCAAAAAAGGCAGTTGCTTTATTTGAAAAAATGAAAGTCAGGGATACCCACTATGCGGCGGCAAAGACTGCAATGGGACAGATTTTTGAAGAAAAAATGCAGTACCAGCAGGCAGCAGATTGTTACCGGGAGGCAATGGAGGCAATCCGTACCACGCTGGGAAAAACGGATTATTATGAGCGGGTAAAGGAATATTGGAACCGGGCAGTTGGAAAAACCGCAAAAACCGAGAACTGTTCGGGGCGTTCTCTGTGCCGCGCCTTTTATGAGGAATATGGGGTGTCTATGCTGAAGGAAAAATATGCATCCTATCGCAGTGAGATTACAGTGGGACTGGTGGGAGAAGGTTCCGACTGCTTTGGATTTGATGATGAGATATCCCGGGACCACGACTGGGGACCAGGTTTTTGCCTGTGGCTGCCGGATGCTCTTTACAAAGAGATTGGAGAGGCATTGCAACAGGATTATGAGCAACTTCCCCGGGAATATAAAGGTTACAAAAGGATTTCTTCCAAACAGGGGCAAAAGCGTCTGGGAGTGCATAGTACCCGGGAGTTTTATGAATATTTTATTGGAGAAAAAGCATATGAGCAGTGGAAGCAGACGGGCAGTATTCAAGGGGATGTGATGCTTTCCATTCCGGAGTACCGATTAGCGGCAGCCACAAACGGAGAAGTTTTTCAGGAAGCAAATGGAGAATTTACCCGATTGCGCAGTTACCTGCTGAATTATTATGAGACACCCCAGCAGTTACAAAAACTGGCACAGGCCTGTGCCCTGTTCAGTCAGAATGCCCAGTATAATTATGGAAGAATGAAAAAGCGGGGAGATAAGGTGTCAGCACTTTGCGCCTTAACTAAGGGAATGCAGCAGGCATTGTTCATAACATATGTTTTAAACCACACATATGCACCTCATGACAAATGGCTTTTGCGGGGGGCACAGGACTTTTCCGTGGCAGGGGATGTGGCAGAACGGTTAAAGAGCATTGCAGACGACCCCTTTGCATCGGATGTGGAGCGGAAAATAGAAGAACTGGCAGCCACACTGCTGGAGGCGATGGTTTCCCTTCATTATATTGGCAATCCTCAGTATTTTGTTGTGGAAGAGGAGTCCATTGCAGATACTTATTTGGAACATTATGCTGTGGAACTGGCAATCCGGGCAGATTTTGCAAAAGATAGCAAAGAAGAACTGGTAGAGCGGATTGTGCAAATGGAGTGGAACGCCTTTGACAAGGTTATTAACGAAGGCGGGCGAGCCGGATGTCAGGATGACTGGGATACCTTTTCAATCATGCGTCGAAGCCAGTACTGTACTTGGACGCAGGAAATGCTGCTACAATATGCTGTGGAATTTCAGTTGTCAGTCCATCGGGGCTGGAATCCAATTATGGAAAAGTATGGAAGAATGGAACAGAGTACGGCGCCGGAAGAGTGGGAAAAAATAAAGGCACAGTTTCCGGTAATACCGGCACAAAAGCAGGCAATTATGGAAGAGATTATTCGAATTCAGGTAGGCTGGATGGAAGGGTTTGCTGCAGAGTATCCTGGTATGGCACAGAATGCGAGAAGAATTCATACCAGCGAGGACAAACCCTGGGATACTTCCTATGAAACCTATCTTCGGGGAGAAATGGGAACCTACAGTGACAGGATGCTGGAGTTGTATGGACGATTTATTGTGGAACTGGTTCAGCAGGGACGTAACCTTGCTTATGAGATTATGGAGCAGACGGTGCACCAGTATGGATATAACAGTCTTTCTGAGGCAGCACAGAAAATGAAAGCATAGGAAGAAGAGTCCCCCTCTGGTGCGAGGCACCTACGGCGGACGGAGGGTAGAAAATAGACAACTTGATTTTACAAGGGGTCTATTTTTACATTTTGTCAAATATACTTGACAAAATGTAAATGATTTAGTATACTTCTCTAAAAGGGACGGAAGAGAAAGAATCCGTTTGTGGGAGAAGGAGGAAAGATGATGTTTAAAAACCTGTCATACTTAGCTGGTTTTATAGTAGGAATTTTACTGGTAGTTGTGTTTTACGCAGTACTGTGTCTCATTGCGAAAAAGAAAGGCAAATCCCAGGATGGGGAAGTGAACCAGTATGATGAACGCCAGTTGCTTGCCCGGGGCAGGGCGGCACAGATGGGATTTTGTGTTACGGTACTCTACATGTTCTGTGTGGGCATTGTAAAGCCGGATGTTTCTCAAGATTTGCTGATGTATTTTGGGGGATGTCTGGGTCTTGCGGCATTTGCCATTACCTGTATTATAAAAGATGCCTATTTTCCGGTTTCCAGCAGACCCGCTGTGATGATTCTTGTTTTGATTGCTGGTGCTGTGGTAAATCTGTTATTTGGAATTACCCATTGGAGCAGTGTAGAAGCAATATACCGGTTGAATCTCTATGTGGGGATTATGCTGGTTGTAATTTTACTGGTGTTGGTTGGAAAAGTCATTTATGAGAAAATAGGAGTAAGGGAGGAAGAAGAATGAAACTGGAGGTTCAGAATATTACAAAGACCTTTGGGGAAAAGGAGGTTTTAAAGGGTATTTCCTTTTCCGTAGAAGGGGGAAAGGCGCTGGGACTGCTTGGGCGGAACGGAGCCGGCAAGACAACTACAATTCGAATTTTGATGGATGTATTTCATGCCAATTCCGGAACGATTTTGCTGGATGGTGAGAAATTCAATCCTCATAAGGTGCAGATTGGGTATCTGCCGGAGGAACGGGGATTGTACCCGAAGCGGATTATTTTAGAGCAGATGGTTTATTTGGCGCGACTTCGGGGAGTGGACAAAAAGAAGGCGGTGGACAATTCCAGAAAATGGCTGAAACGACTTTCTGTGGAGCAGTATGAGAAAAGTCTGTTGGAGACACTTTCCAAAGGAAACCAGCAGAAAGTTCAGTTGGCGGCAACACTGGTGTGCGACCCGGATATTGTAATCCTGGATGAGCCATTTAGCGGTCTTGACCCGGTGAATTCCCAGATTTTAAAAGATGTCATTCGGGAACTGATTGCAGAAGGAAAAATTGTAATTTTTTCCAGCCATCAAATGAGTTATGTGGAAGAATTTTGCGAGGACATCGTAATTATAAATGGTGGTGAAGTAGTATTAGATGGAAATCTAATAGAAATCCAGAAGGAATATGGAAAAAATCAGTTGGTAGTCAGTGATGAAGTTCATTCCAGAGAAGAATTCCGGGATATTTTGTCAAAAGAACTGCCGGACTGTGCAAAGGTAACGGGAGAGACAAAGGAAGATTTGATTGTAAAACTGCAGGAAGGAATTTCCAAAAAACAGTTTTTCCAGCGGCTGGCAGAACTGGATTCTGTGGAAATTGAGCATTTTGAAACTTATAAACCGTCGCTGAACGATATTTTTGTAGAAAAGGTGGGTGAGTAAACATGAAGAAATTTATAACCGTATTTCAGTTTGAATTGATGAGTTATATTAAAAATAAATCCTATATGGTTACGACCATCTTAATGGCAGTTCTTCTGGCAGCAGTTATGTTTGTTCCAAGAGTAGTGGATATTTCGGATATGCTGGGAATCGAACAGAGCACAGAGGAGGAGACAGAGGAAGAAACAGAAGATTCCGAAGAAGAGAAAGCAAAATTGGGAATCGTAGATGCCAGCGGATATTTGTCCAGTGCCAAGTTGCTGGAACAAGCCTTCCCCAGCGCAGAGTTTACTTATATGGACAGTGAGAAGGAATTGAAAAAGGCAGTGACTTCAGAGAAAGTAGAGGCGGGATTCTATGTGGTGGATGACCAGAATTACCGTTATTATGTAGTAAACCGTGAGATGACGGATGAAAATCAGATTATATTTGATGAACTTCTAACTTCTATTCACAAGCAGGTATATTGTCAGCAGAACGGACTGGATTATGAGAAACTGGCAACGGAATATGAGTCCGGCGTGAATTGTGAGGAGGAAGTGCTGGGTAAGGATGCGGCAGACAATTTTTGGTATTGTTATGCACTGGTAATTATAATCTTCATGGTAATTATTATATATGGGGTTATGATTGCAACAGCGGTAACAACAGAAAAGAGCAACCGTTCCATTGAAGTGCTGGTGACCAGTATTGATTCCCGGTATTTGCTGTTTGGTAAGGTTCTTGCAGGTACTGTGGCGGTTGTGGTACAGTTGACACTGATTATTGCTGCGGCACTGGTGGGATATGCCTGCAATCACGATGCGTGGGGTGATAAACTGGATATGCTTTTGGAGATTCCGACGAATGTGTTGGTAGCATTTGCTGTATTCGGAATTGGAGGATTTCTATTCTATGCATTTTTGTATGGGGCTCTGGGGGCATTGGTGTCCAAAACGGAGGATATTAACAAGTCTGTGGGAAGTCTGCAGATGATTATTATGATTGTATATTTTGCAGTATTATTCCAGTTACAGAATCCGGATGGCATGATTATGAAAATTTGTTCCTATCTGCCTTTTAGTTCCTATTCTGCTATGTTTGTGCGGATTGGAATGGGGAAAGTGGAACTTTGGGAAGTGATTGTGTCCGCGGTGATTCTCTTAGTATCGATTCTGTTTGTAGGATGGCTGGGAGCCAAAATATACCGTATGGGAACGTTGCGTTATGGGAATCCGGTCAAACTTAGTAATGCATTAAAGAGTTTAAAGCATGAGGAATAGGAACGTCTATGAAAAATCTTCGGTTAAAAGCAGCAAGGGCAGGAAAAGACCTGTCCCAGGCAGAACTGGCAAAACAGTGCGGTGTTTCCCGTCAGACGATGAATGCAATCGAAAAGGGAGATTATAACCCAACAATCCAGTTATGCATTAAAATATGCAAAATATTGGACAAAACATTGGATGATTTATTTTGGGAGGAGTAAAGGGAATGCCCTTTACTCCTCGACTTGTTCAAAACAAATGTCTTTTAAGGTTAATCCATCATTAGCAACATACAGGCGCAGAATCGTAAAGCGCTGGGTAAACTGCATGTTACGCTGGGTGGAAACAACATTGCCATGACTGCCGTTAAAGGTAAAAGAAGCAGCGGGGAATCCGGTAAAAAACAGAGTGCAACTCATCTGTGCCAGTTCACTTAAGTTGGAACTGCCGGACAGGGTAATTCGATATTCTCCACAGTGTTCTACATCCAGAGCAAAAATGTAACTGGTCTGGGCGCAGGACTCCTTGTCGGTCAGTGGAATGGTCAGGCGTTTTGGCAATTTTATATATTCTACATTAGTAATGTCACAGTCGTCCTGTTCTTTAGGGCGATTTTTGATTTCTATTTCTGTGGGGTTGCCCATCAGCCGCTTCATGGCTTCGGTGTGCATGGCAAATCGGCAGATGTTGGCAGCGTTGCGCTGTAACTCACTGCGCAGCAGAGTTCCCTTTTCCAGTGCTTCTAAGGTATTGTCTCCGGAAGCGTTTGTGGAACCATCGGGGCATACCATGTAAAGATCATTCTGGGAGCGTGCCATGGCAGCAAAATTGGTTTTGTTCTGAGGCTGATTCCGTTCGCTGATGTCTGCCCACCAGTCACTCATAACAATTCCTTCAAAGCCCCATTCCTTTCTCAGTATCGTTGTGTTTAAGTCATAATGACCGGCGGTGAAAAGTCCGTTTACGGAACCGTAGGTAGTCATAATAGAGTCTGCCAGTCCGCTTTTTACTGCCATTTCAAAGCCCTTGAGATAGATTTCCCGCAAAGCCCGCTCGGAAACAACGGAGTCGGAAAATCGGCGGCGCATTTCCTGGTTGTTGGCGCAAAAATGTTTAATGGTTCCGGTGACACCCATAGATTTTAATCCTTTTAACTGGGCGATTGCCATTGTGCCGGTCAGGTAAGGGTCCTCGGAAAAATATTCAAAGTTTCTTCCATTCAATGGATGGCGATGAATGTTCATGCCCGGACCGAGAAGGCATTCTACTTGATTAGAAATCATTTCCATGCCTAACAGACGGAATAATTCTTCCGTCAGTTCCGGGTTAAAGGTACAGCCAATCATCGTTCCATTGGGTAGACTGAAGGCTTTGGTTCCGCAGTCCAGACGCATGCCGGAGGGACCATCATCGCAGCAGACAGCAGGAATTCCCATTTCTCTTAAATGTTCGGACACACCACCGAAAGCAGAGGCAGTACCGGGGGTAACGAGGGAACTGCCCATACCTTCTCCTCTTATAATGCAGGACAGGTCGTCGTCACTGAACTGTGCAATGAATTCTTCCATGGAAGCACTTGCGAAAAGTACATCCTGAAGTTTTATTCCCCTGTCTTTGGTTGGGGTAATTTCCTTTGGAAGATTGGCAAGGCGGGTGTCTTCTTCACTGATGGTAGCCAGGGGAACGTTCTCTTCTTTCATGATGTAACTGTCATTTCCGGAACGTTCCGGGCGGATGCGCCGGAAGGGAAGGACAGGTGCCAATGCTTCCTGTAATTCGGTTATAATAACATCAGTATCTAATGTAAAGGAAGAGATTTTAGATGCACATCTAACATCTGTGCCCATGTAAATCTCATAAGTACCTTCCTCTAACAGAAAGCAGGATTTGTGGCCGGTAATGCCGGAGTCATCGTAAGATGCAAGGCGGGAGTAGGGAATGGTAAAGGAAAGTTCCTGTGTCTGCCCCGGCTTTAATGCAATCGTCTTTTTAAAATCTAAAAGGGTTCTTACTGGTTTTCCCAGTTTTCCCTGAGGTGCCTGAGCGTAAATCTGGACAACTTCTTTACCGTCTACTATGCCGGAGTTAGTTACCTGAACGGTCAGTGCAATCTCTCTTTTCTCGTTGCTGCAATGGGCAGCAGTTGTTTTAAGGTCAAAAGTAGTATAGGACAGACCGAAACCAAAAGGGTAGCGAACGTTCTCTTTTGCAAAGGTTTCAAAGTATCGGTAACCCACATAAATATCTTCGCAGTAAAAATTACGGTTTTCATCTCCAAAATTGGAGTCAGAAGGGTAGTCTGAAATGTGATGGGCAATAGTATCGGTCAGTTTACCGGAAGGGCACACAACTCCGGTGAGGACATCAGCGGTTCCGGCTCCACCGGTCATGCCACCCTGCCATACATAAAGAAGGGCATCCGGTGTAACAGAGTCCATCCATTCCATATCCATAATACCGCCTACATTTAACAAAACAACCATTTTTTCAAAATGACGGCGTACTACTGCCAACATATTTTCTTCGGTATCAGTAAGTCGGTAAGCTCCCTTTGTATCGCTGTTGTCCTTGTCCTCACCAGCAGTACGTCCAATGATGACAATCGCTACATCGGAGACTTCGGCAGCAGCAATAGCGGTAGTTTCTTCCAAAGGCATTTCCTCCTGGGACCAAGGTTCACAGCCCCAGCCCATACCCTTGTCGAAGGGATGGCTCTCCTCCCAATCCTGGTAGATTTTCAAAAGGGTTTCATTGACAACAACGTTGCCGCTTTCCTGAAGACCTTCTACGATATTGGTTACTTTAGATACATTTACCAAGCCGCCGGAACCGGTACCACTTTTATAGTAGTGATTCTGTATTCTGCCGAAAATGGATACCCGAGTACCCTTATTTAGTGGGAGGACATGATTGTGGTTTTCCAAAAGGACACAGCCCTCAGCCACCGTTTTCCGTGCAGTTTCTAAATAGTAATTCCAATCCAGAATATATTTTGTATTCATGTAATCATGCCTCCTTAGTCTATCGTTCTATTATTTATATCTTCATTTTACTCGTAGTCTGTTCAAATATATATTAAATATGTCGCATCTATAACAAAATTCAACTGAAAATATAACAAATTTCTTTCAAAACAATAAGTAGTAATTTTCATTTGTCGGCGAGTATGCTACACTAGTGAGCGGTTCTATATAATATATATATAAGACATGTAACACGAAAAATATGGAGGGTTTGTTATGTATGAAAAGTTGAATTTGAAGGCGAGAGGACTGATGCTGCTCAGTGAAGTGATTCTGTCAGCCATTCTTACCGC